>CADBTM010000161.1 GCA_902797555.1 Oscillospiraceae bacterium | reverse complement strand
GGAGAGCTCCACGCCATTTCCGCAGAGCATCTGATCGTCTGCCCCCCCGAGGGCATCGCCAGCATGGCGCAGGGCGGCACGGTGGCCTGCCTGCTGCCCGCCACCAGCCTCTATCTGGGGGCGACCTTCGCCCCGGCGAGAGCGATGGTGGAGGCCGGCGTGCCGGTGGCCATGGCGTCCGATTTCAACCCGGGCTCGTGTCCCTGTCTCAATATGCAGCTGGTCATCAATCTGGGCTGTCTGCGCTATCGGCTCACGCCGGAGGAGGTGCTCACCGCCGTCACCTTAAACGGCGCCGCCGCCATCGACATGGCGGACAAGGTGGGCTCGCTGGAGCCCGGCAAGCAGGCGGACGCCGTCATCTGGGAAGCCGATGACCTCAATCAGCTGTGCTATCGCATGGGAAGCAATCTGGCGCGCACCGTTGTCAAAAAAGGTACTGTCGTCAAATAAACCACATCATTTCGGGCAAAGCCCACGGAGGAAACTATGGCAAAGTTAATCGAATGTATCCCCAATTTCAGTGTGAGCCGGGAGCGGGATCCCGCTGTTTTTCAGGGTCTTGTGGACGTGGCGAACAGCGTCCCCGGCTGCGCCGTCCTCGACGTCCAGACCGACGGCAGCCATAACCGCTGCGTCTTCACCATGGTGGGCTCCCCCGCCGCCATCGAGGAGGTGGCCTTCCGGCTGACCAAAAAGGCCGCAGAGACCATCGACATGACCCGTCACGAGGGGCAGCATCCCCGCATGGGCTCGACCGACGTCATCCCCTTTGTCCCCGCTATGGACGTCACTGTGCAGGAGTGCATCGAGCTGTCCCGCCGTCTGGGACAGCGGGTGTGGGACGAGCTCCGCATCCCCGTCTTCCTTTACGAGGATTCGGCCACCGCTCCCAACCGGAAAAACCTGGCCAAGATCCGCAAGGGTCAGTTTGAGGGCATGGCGGAAAAGCTGCTCCAGCCCGAATGGGAACCCGACTTCGGCGAGCGCAAGCCCCATCCCACGGCGGGCGTGGTGGCCATCGGCGCCAGAATGCCCCTCATCGCCTTCAACGTCAATCTGGACACCTCCGACGTGGAGATCGCCAACAAGATCGCCCGCGCCATCCGCGGCTCGTCCGGCGGCTTCCAGTACTGCAAGGCCATCGGCATCAAGCTGGAGGATCGGAACATCGCTCAGGTGAGCATGAACATGGTCAACTATGAGGGCACACCCCTGTTTTACGCCTACGAGATGATCCGGGCGCTGGCCGACCGCTACGGCGTGCGCATCATCGGATCGGAGCTGGTGGGTCTTACCCCGGCAAAGGCGCTGGTGGACTGCGCCGAATACTATCTCAAGCTGGAAAACTTCGATTGCCGCAAGCAGGTGATGGAATACCATCTGCTGGACATGGAATAAGGAGGCTCCTATGCTGCTGCAGGATCATACCGTCCAACAGTTTACCGAGGCGCTGGCCTCCAACGCTCCCGCCCCCGGCGGCGGCTCGGTGGCCGCGCTGGAGGGTGCGCTGGGCGCCTCCCTCACTGCAATGGTGGCCAACCTGACGCTGGGCCGCAAGGCCTATGCCGAGCACTGGGCGCTGGCCGAGGAGACCGCGGCAAAGGCCGAGGCACTGCGGGTCCAGCTCAACGCCGTGATGGATGAGGACACCCGCGCCTATCTGGCGGTCACCGCCGCCTATGCGCTCCCCAAGGGCACCGACGAGGAAAAGGCCGCCCGCTCGGCCGCCATCCAGTCCGCCATGGAGGACTGCACCGCCGTTCCCTTCTCCACCATGGAGCTGTGCGCCAAGGTGCTGGAGCTCACCGAGGGACTGGTGGGCAAGTCCAACAAAAACGCCGCCTCCGATCTGGGTGTGGCCGCACTCTCTCTGGGCAGCGCCATCCGCGGCGCATGGCTCAATGTGCTCATCAATCTGGGCAGTCTGAAAAATGCCGTTCTGGCGGAGGACTACCGCCGCCGGGGGCAGGCGCTCAACGAGATCTATCTCCCGCTGGCCGATCGGATCTACCGTCAGGTGGCAAGCGAGATTGCGGGAGAATGATTCCATAATTTGAAGCAGTTTTCCGTTCCCTTCCAGCTCTTTGGGCGACAATCCGACGCTCTCTGCAAGTTGCACAAAATCCTTGGACAACCCCCGATGAATTTTCGCTATATAGAAGAATTGAAATAATTTATTTTTCCTGTAAAATGAAAGTATCATTCTTCTTACTTATTCAGAGAGAAAGAGGGGGATCCGCTTGCAGCTTTTGGAGGATCGCATCCGTCGCGACGGGATCGTGCGGGAAGGCGGCATTCTGAAGGTAGACAGCTTTCTCAACCACCAGATGGACGTTGCGCTCTTTGCCGAGCTGGGCAAGGAGTTTGCCCGTCTGTATGAGGGAACACAGATCAATAAGATTCTTACCATCGAGGCATCCGGCATCGGCATCGCTTGTATCACAGCGCAGCAGTTCGGGTGCCCCGTTGTTTTTGCCAAGAAAAGCAAAACGAAAAACATCGCCGGCGACGTCTACACCTCCAAGGTGGAGAGCTTTACCCACGGAAAGGTATATGACATCATCGTTTCCAAGGACTTTCTCGGCCCCCGCGACCGTGTGCTCATCATCGACGATTTCCTCGCCAACGGCGCCGCCCTCACCGGGCTGATCGCTCTGGTCAAGGAATCGGGCGCCACCCTGGTCGGCGCGGGTATCGCCATCGAAAAGGCCTTCCAGCCCGGCGGCGAGCTCATCCGCTCTCAGGGTGTGCGGGTCGAGTCGCTGGCGCGCATCGCATCCATGTCTCCCGAGACCGGAGTGGTCTTTTGCAAATAAGGTTTTCACACCGAAAAGCGGTTGAAAATAGAAAAAACGAAAAGAGAAAACGGAGGAAAACACATGAAAAAGATCATTGCGCTTTGCCTGGCGCTGGTGCTGTGCCTGTCTCTGCTGGCAGCCTGCGGCAACAGCAAGGAATCCGACAAGGCCGCCGTCAAGGTCGGCTTTATCTACCTGCACGACGAGCAGTCCACCTATGACCTCAACTTTATGAAGGCCGCGGAAGAGGCCTGCAAGAAGCTGGGCATCGAATACGTCAACAAGGTCGGCATCCCCGAGGGTCAGGAGTGCTACGAGGCCGCCATGGATCTGGTGGACGAGGGCTGCACCATCGTCTTCGCCGACTCCTTCGGCCACGAGGACTATATGATCCAGGCCGCCAAGGATTGCCCCAACGTGCAGTTCTGCCATGCCACCGGCACCCGTGCCCACACGGAGAACCTCGCCAACTATCACAATGCTTTTGC
>CADBTM010000160.1 GCA_902797555.1 Oscillospiraceae bacterium | reverse complement strand
TGCGGTTGCCGCCCAGAGGGATGTAGATGTATTCCCGGAACCACGAGCCCAGCGTGATGTGCCAACGGCGCCAAAAGTCGGTCATGCTGAGGGTGAGATAGGGGTCGCGGAAGTTTTCCGGCAGGGAAAAGCCCATGATCTCGCCCAGACCTACCGCCATCAGGGAATAGCCGTAAAAGTCAAAATAGATCTGAAAGCTGTAGGCAAAGGCGGCCATCCACGCCAGCGGCGTGGAGATCCCGTCAAAGCCGATGGCGGCAACGTCGCTCCACAGCCCGCCGATCCGGTTGGCCAGCAAAACCTTAAAGCCCAGTCCCAGCACAAACACACGGGCGCCGTAATCGATGCGCTTGAGATCGGTGCGGCGCTCGCGCAGCTGCCCGGCCACCGTATTGTATTGGACGATAGGGCCGGCAATCAGCTGAGGAAACATGCACAGATAGGCGCCCAGACGGACGAGAGAGCGCTCGGGCGGGACGACCTTCCGGTAGACGTCGATGAGATAGGACGCGATCTGGAAGGTATAAAAGCTGATGCCGATGGGGAGAATGAGCTCCCATGTGCGGGAAAGCGTCTGGTGGGAGAACAGCCCATACAGCGCGGCGCCGTTGTCCCAGAAAAAGCCCGCGTATTTGAAGAGAAACAGCCAGGCAAAATCATAGATCAGTCCCACGGTCACCCACAGCTTGCGGTGCGGCTTTTCAAAGCCCAGACGCAGACCAATCAGCCAGTTGACCAGAATGGTCACCAGCAGCAGCAGAATATACAGCGGGGTTTCCAGCGCGCCATAGCCGTAAAAGACCACGCTGCCCAGCAGGAGCAGGGCATTTTTTGCCTTTTTCGGAACGGCGGCATAGATCAGAAAAAAGATCGGTAAGAAAACGAACAGAAAGGGAAGACTGCTGAATACCACAGGAAGCCTCCTAAACAGATTTTATCTCAAAAACGCGGCGATCATGCACAGGTCGCCCTCGGCCGTCAGCGCCACGGTGACGCCGCTCTCGTCCTCGGTCACACGGGGGACGATGGCCGTCTGCGGCAGCAGGGGAAGATGATAGTCGGCGGCAAAGGCGGAGGGCTGAAACCCTTCCGGCACATAGCGGCTGCACACCCCCACCGCCCGGACGTTGTTGCAGTGCCGGTTGGTGTCCAGCAGCTCCCTTGTAATATACAGAGGCGGCTGGGTAACATAGGCTTCGGGCGGCCGCAGCCTGTGGGGCAGACCGGACAGGGGAGGGAAGACCTCCGGCTCCAGATAGGTCTGGCAGCCGGATGCAGCGGGGATCGGCTTGTGGCTGGCGATGTTGGTGAGCACCCACAGCGCTTCCCCCTCGGCAAGCAGGCGTTCCTCCTCGTCCCGCAGCCAATAGCGGCGGGTGAGCAGGCTCATCCGGCAGGACACCGCCTGCGTCTGTACGGTGATGCGCTGTCCGATACAGGGCATGGGAGCGTGAAAGCGCAGCCGGCACCGGGACAGCAGCCACGCCTGCCCCTGCTCCGTCAGCACCGAAAGCCCCAAGCCATAATCCTCGCCGTGGAGGGTGGCGCTGTCCTGAAACAGGTCGAGCAGAGCGGTCAGCGAAAGCCGTCCTTCCGGATTGAGCTGGCTGTAGCCTACCCGCATTTGCAGCTGATACATACGATCCCTCCCGACGAAAAATTGAAGCATTCCGCATACCATATCTACTTTATTATAGCGCGAAAGACCCCGCCGCGCAAGAGGCGGCGAGGTGGAAAATCCCTTAAATTTTCAGGCGTTTTCCGCTTCCCGGGTGGAGGAGGCGGCCTCGGCCAGGGCAAAGGGGCGGTTGCCCGGCTGAAATTCGGTCATCGTGCCCCAATAGCGCTTTGGCATATGGGTCATGCGGCACTTTGGATTGCTGCGTGGGGCGATGCCCACCGTGTCGTAAAACCGCGTCCACAGCACCCGGTACATCTGCTCCTGGGGCGCCGTGGGGGGCAGGTGGAGCCCCTCCGTGGGGATCAGATCGCTGTGGCCGCCGCTGTAGGCCAGCGCCACCTGATGGGTGCGGTCATAGATCAAAAACCGCTCCTCCGGCATGCGGGCGCGGAAGTGCTGCTCCAGCAGGGGGAGGACGTCGTGCTTTGGCGCGATCTCGGCCACCAGCACCGGCCCCATCTGGGAAAACCGGGTAAAGCCCTTGAGCAGATGGGCTTCGTTGGCCACGCTTTTTGCCGCCGAGATCACCGGATACACACAGGGGTCGGTGAGCCGCTGCATGATGCCCGGCCCCACCCGATAGCCCAGTTGAAGAAAGGCGAGAATGGCGCATTCCTTTTCCTCCATGGTGGAGAGAAAGGCCAGCTTGACGCAATGGAAGGCCTCTGCGCCCAGCTTTTTTGGAATGGACGCCATCACCCGTTTGGCTTTTTTCTCATCTGTGAGGACGGTTTCGGTGTACAGCAGCGTGCTTTGGGCGCAGTCCTCGGGAAAAATGGCGATGGGCGTCTCGTGCTCATACACCGCGCGGAATACACAGCACAGCAATCCGTCAAAGCTGCCGTCATATTGATAGACTACATCTGTCCGCTGAGACATTTTCTCACATCCTCCGTTGTGGGATCAAACAGGCTGA
>CADBTM010000159.1 GCA_902797555.1 Oscillospiraceae bacterium | reverse complement strand
TCCGGGCTTTCTTCCGGCTTGGGAGGCTCGGGCGGGGGCGGGGCATCCTCCCGGCGGCGGTGGGGAAGGACGTACTTGGCTGCCTCCCGGATGTCGTCGTGGGAAATATACTCCCGCCCGTTCCATGCGGCTACTGCTGCAGCTGTACGGGCAAGGACAAGCTCGCATCGATTTCCCTCGGCGCCCGCCTGCAGGGCATATCTGGCGCACAGCACCCGGATTGCTTCCTCCGGAACGATATCCCGCGCCCGTGCCTGCGCTGCTGCAATGCGATCTCTGAGAGCGCGGGTCTCCTGATTCCACAGGACGCAGAAGGCAGCGGGATCCCGCTCATAGTCCATTCTGCGGCGGATGATCTCTGTTCGGGCGGCAACATCCTGTTCTCCGGCCACGTCCACATACAGGCCGAACCGATCCAAAAACTGAGGACGCAGCTTGCCTTCCTCCGGGTTCATGGTGCCGACAAGAGCAAACCGGCAGGTGTGACGGTAAGAAATGCCTTCCCGTTCCACCACGTTTTCCTCGCCGGAGGCGGCGCAGATCAGCGTGGAGACGATTCCGTCCGGCAAAAGATTTACCTCGTCCACATAGAGAATGTTCCCGTCCGCACGGGAGAGAACACCGCCGGAAAAGGCCCGCACGCCATCCTTGACGGCGCGCTCAAAGTCGATGGTGCCCACCAGCATATCCTCGGTGATGTTGAGAGGGAGCTCTACCACCGATTGCCTGGTAAGGGCGGCCAGACCACGGACAATGGTGGATTTCGCAGTGCCTTTCTCTCCGCACAGCAGCACTCCGCCGATGCGGGGATCGATCAGATTGTAAATCAGCGCGCGCTTTACGGCCTCCTGACCGACGACGGCCGCAAAGGGATAACGGGTATCAGTCATTCAGAATCTTCTCCCAGTCGTCGGGAAGTCCGGTATAGGTGTCGAAGGGCATGCGGCGCATGCGGTGGGTGAGCACCATGGGCGCAATGCGGATCAGATGCTCCCGTCCGGCCTGCTTTGCACCCTCAAAGGCGGCCAACGTGGCGGATGCCTTGAGCAGCGTGATGTCCGACCGATGGCCATCCACCTGCAGAGCGACGCCGATCCGGGCGGCATCCAGATAGAGGGCGTCGGGGATTTCCACCTTGTCCAGCCGCTCCATGGCCGCGGCGATCTGGCGGCGGAGAGCGTCCTGCCGGGGCTCCCACACGCGGCAAAAGCCTGCGGGATCCTTTTCATAGTCCATTCTTCTGCGGATCAGCTCTGCCCGCAGACTCAGATCCTGTTCGCCCCGAATCTCCACCACCAGACCGAATCGGTCGAGGAGCTGGGGGCGAAGATCGCCCTCCTCCGGGTTCATCGTGCCCACCAGCACAAATCGGGCAGGGTGGGAATAGCTTACGCCTTCCCGCTCCACCGTATTTACTCCCATGGCGGCACTGTCCAAAAGCACGTCTACGATATGGTCATCCAGGAGATTGATCTCGTCCACATAGAGGATATTGCCGTTGGCCTGCGCCAAAAGACCGGGCTCAAACACCTTTTCTCCCTTTTTGATCGCCTGTTCCATGCTCAGCGAGCCGACCACACGATCCTCCGTAGAGCTGACAGGAAGCTCCACCACACGGCGCGTATAGGGGACGGTTTTCCATTCCGTCTTTTTCCGGCAGTCCTCGCAAAGCGCTCCATGTCCCGGCCTGCAATGGAAGGGGCAGCCCTCCACCACCTGTACCTGATCCAAAAGGTCGGTGAGACCACGGACGGCGGTGGACTTTGCGGTGCCCTTTTCTCCTCGGATGAGCACACCGCCCAGAGCGGGATTGATCAGATTGAGGATTAGAGCCTGCTTCATTTGCTCTTGTCCTACAATGGCGGTAAAGGGATAGACGTGTTCCATGATGTGCTTCCTTTCCAGATACTTGATAAATAAGAACGGCTGCACGACAAATGCCGTTGCAGCCGTTTTCGCAACAAAAAAACGTTCTGCCCATAACTCGTGGGAGAAACACCGTTTCCGTAAGCAGGCCTTCTGACTCACGTCTGTGGGGGAGCCCCCGCGCGTGTGCTCCGGCCTTCCCGGAAAAACCAGTGACTGACTTTCATCACGGGGCACACACTCGACGCATACAGCGGCGGTACCGTTCAGGATTCTCACCTGATTCACTATTCTTTTTGTCCCGCCAGACGCGAAACAAAACACTTACGGATTTATTCAGAATCTACCATTGATTGTATAATATGTCATGGGATTTGTCAACACAAACGGCAAAAATCGTCGATATTTCAGAGACGATCCCTTGACAAACAACAGGGGAAAAGATACAATAGCAAATGGAAAAAACCATGCGCTTCAAGTGCCTCTGCACATGCAGGGGAGAATAGACAACCGGGTGAAAATCCCGGACGGTACCGCCGCTGTAAGCGCGGAGATCGGGCTCTTTGGCATTATGCCGGTCACTGGGAAACTGGGAAGGCTGAGCTCGGTTGCAGACGGGTTTCCCGTCCTATGCGCAAGTCAGAAGACCTGCTTGGAGATCGTCCCCTTCCACGGGGTATGGATGAGAGGGGAGATATTATGTTGCGGAAAAACGGCCGTGACAGCGGAAACGCTGTCACGGCTTTACATTTCTGTGCAGGAACGATACACAAGCGCCGGGGTTTTCCGAAAAATATTTGAAGGAGGATCCTCAAAATGAGAATCAACAAGACCAAGCTGCTGGCACTTGTGCTGGCAATGGTGATGCTGCTGGGCATGGCGTCCTGCGGCAGCAAAGCCAACACTCCCGCTCCCACAGAGCCTGCGCAGACCACTCCCACTGAGACCAACACCCCCGCTGAGACCACCCCTGCCGAAACGACCCCTGCCGAGCCCGCTCAGCCTGCCGAAGAGAACTATGACGGCAAGCTGGTCAGCGAGGGCATGATGCCTCTGGAGTATTCCGAGCGCTTCTCTGTCGAGCTGTTCAAGGGCGGCTACCGCCTGATTTCTGCCGGTACCGGCGGCTACAAGTATCTGGTCGTGCCCGAGGGAATGAGCGTTCCCGAGGGACTGGAGGAAGGCACCTACGTCCTGCAGATGCCCATCAACAAGGTCTATATGGCCAGCACCGGTATGATGTCTCTGGTGGACGCCATCGGCGCCAATGACAACGTGCCTCTGGTGGGCACCGACGTCAGCGGCTGGTACCTGCCCAACGTCGTCGAGGCGATGAACAACGGCACCATCAAGTTCGGCGGCAAGTACAGCGAGCCCGACTTTGAGCTGATGGTTTCCAACAACATTCAGCTGCACATCAACACCACCATGATCGATTCCAAGCCCGAGATCCTGGAGAAGTTTGAAGAGCTCAACATCCCCACCATCGTGGAGGATTCCTCCAAGGAGAGCCATCCTCTGGGTCGAGTGGAATGGGTCAAGCTGTTCGGCGTCCTGTTCGGCATGGAAGAAGAGGCTGAGAAGTACTTTGAGGAGCAGGTCGCTCTGGTGAAGAGCGCCACCTCCGAGTCTCTGGGCAAGACCGTCGCCATGGGCTATGTCGCTTCCGCAGGTGACAAGTGCTATGCCCGCAACGGCGGTGACTACTATGCTCAGATGATCGGTCTGGCCGGCGGCGATTATGTCTGCGCCGATATGGAGCCTGAAAAGGGCGGCAACAGCAACATGACCTTTGAGGAGTGGTACAATAAGTTCAAGGATGCCGACTACTTCTTCTATATGAACTTTGCCGCAAAGTTCAATTCCATCGAAGAGATGATCGCCTTCAATCCTCTGTTTGCCGACTTCAAGTCTGTCAAGGAAGGCCACGTCTGGGTCACTTCTCCCGACTTTACTCAGTCCACCGCTGCCATCGCCTCCATTCTGGTGGATATGAATACCATCCTTTCCAGCGACAACCCCGATGAGGTCACCACCGATCACCTTATCAAGATCAACTGAGATATCTCTCTATACTTTTTCATTATTAGTTCTGCTGGCTTTTGGCAGGGCGGAAGCATCCGCCCTGCCAATCGCAGTATTTTCGGAAAGGTGTGATGACTGCCTATGGGTAAAAAACATGCGGCGGAGAGTGGAATGAATGCGCCGCACAGCAACGGAAAGACCGCAGAACGCTTTGTTCTGATGGTGGTCATTCTGCTTGTCCTGCTGGTGTGGGGACTGATCCTCAATGTCAACACCGGCTCGGTAAAGATCCCCGCCGGAGACGTGCTCAAAATGGTTTGGGACGCCGTCCGCTTCAAGAT
>CADBTM010000158.1 GCA_902797555.1 Oscillospiraceae bacterium | reverse complement strand
GGAGAGCTGGGTGTGGATGCGCAGCACCTCGCCCACCTGCTCGCCCACCTTCATCAGCGGATCCATGGCGCTCATGGGCTCCTGAAAGACCACGCCGATCTTGCGTCCCAAAAGCTGGCGGTAGACCGAGCGGTCGGCGTGGAGCAGTTCCTGTCCATTGACCAGGATCTCCCCCTTCAGGTCGCACTGCTTGCGGGGGAGCAGGCCGGCGATGCTCATGGCGGTGACGCTTTTTCCCGAGCCCGATTCGCCCACCAGACCGACGATCTCGCCGTCGGCGATGGTCAGGTCGATGCCGGCCACGGCCTCCCGGTCCCGGTTGTGAAACTTGACGTGCAGATCACGGATTTCCAGCATTTATGCCACCTCCCGGTTGCGCGCCTGCAGGCCTTCGCCGATCAGACCCACGCCGAAGATGAGCAGCACGATGGTCAGACCGGTGCACACAGCGTACCACGGGGCGGCGGCGAACATGCCCTGAGATTCCGACAGCATATAGCCCAGGGATGCGTCGGGCGGGGTGACGCCGATGCCCAGAAAGCTCATGCTGGCCTCGGCAAGAACGGCGTTGTTGAAGCCGATGGTCACGGCGGGCAGCAGCACCCGCATGGTGTTGGGCAGCATGTGCACCAGAAGGATGCGGGCATTGCTTGCGCCCATCAGACGGGCGCTGGTGATATAGTTCACGTCCCGCAGAGAGGCAAAGCTCATGCGGGTCACGCGGGCAAAGCTGGGGATAAAGACGATGCCCAGCGCCGCGATCACGTTGTACTTTCCCGGCCCCGTCAGACTGATGATGAGCAGCGCCAGCAGGATGCTGGGAAAGGCGGTGAGAGCGTCGTTGAGGCGCATCAGCCCCTCGTCCACCAGCCCGCCGAAATAGCCGGTGACGGCGCCCACCGCCGTGCCGCACACGGCGCCGATGACGACGGTGGACAGGGCGATGGTCAGCGTGGTGCCCGCCCCCTTGAGCACACGGGAAAAGATGTCCCGACCGAAATTGTCCGTTCCGAAGAGATGGGAGGAGGAGGGGGGCAGCATTTTTTCCGCCTTGTTCATGGCGGTGTGGTCATAGGGAGCGTAAAACAGCCCCACAAGGGTGAGCAGCAGCATGCAGGCGGTGATGACCATGCCCACACGGAGATAGCCGTTCCACTTTTTCTGTTTCATGCCTTGCCTCCCGTTCTCAGACGCGGGTCGATGATCTGGTTGAGCACGTCGGCGACGGTGCCGGCCAGCACCACCCACAGGGCGAGGATGACCACGATGGTCTGCACCACCGGATAGTCCCGGTTGGAGATCGACGCCACCAAAAAGCGTCCCAGCCCGGGGATGCCGAAGACCTGCTCCACCACGATGCTGCCGCCCACCATCTCGGCCATGGTCTGGCCGAGGAAGGTGATGGCGGAAACCAGCGAGTTTTTCAAAACATGGGTGCGCAGCACCCCAGAACGGTCGTTGCCCCGGGAGATGGCGGTGCGCACATAGGCCTTTTGCATCTCCTCCACCACGGTGGAACGCATCATGCGCACCGTCATGGCCGCACGGGGGATGCCGATGCACACGGCGGCAAAAAACAGATGCTTGAAGGCACCCCACGGGTGGGCGTGCAGATCGGGAAAACCGCCGGGGGTAAAGATATGGAGCACGATGCCGAACAGCCACGACACCAGAATGCCGGTGAAGAAGGGAGGCACCGCCATGCACAGCTGGTTAAAGCCCGTGCGCAGCCAATCCATGGCGCCGCCCACCCAGCGATAGCTCCAGATGGCCAGCGGGATAGAGGTGGCCGACACCAGCACAAAGCACAGCAGGCACATGAGCAGGGTCACCTTCAGCTTTGGGGCGACCAGCCCCCACACCGGCTGACGGTAATTGTAGGAGGTGCCCAGATCCCCGGTGAAAAAGCCTCCCAGCCAGCTGAAATAGCGCACGAGGAAGGGTCGGTTGAGTCCCAGCTCTTCCCGCAGCGCCGCCACCCGCTCGGGGGTGGCCTGAGTGCCGAGGAGGGTTTCCGCCGGGTCGCCGGAGACGATATCAAAGGCCGCAAAGGTCAGGAAGGAAACCAATATCATGGTCAAAAGCAGCGTCAGCAGACGCTTGGCTACCGCTTTCACGGCAGATCACCTCCGGCAAAGAATGGAATGCGGGTTCATTTCGTCCAGTGGAGGGAGGAAACGTCCAGCACGTACAGCGGATAGAAGGTGGGTCCCTCCAGACCGTTGCGCACCGCCACCAGGTCGGCCATATCCTGCAGATAGACGTTGGCGGCGTTTTCGGTGAGGTTGCGCTCCATGGCGCGGTAGAGCTGGGTCTGCTGGGCGTCGTCAAAGCAGGAGGTCGCCTGCAGGAAGAGCTCGTCGTATTCCGCGTTGTTATAGTTGTTGAAGTTGTTGTGCGCCTGAGAATAATAGCGGCCCAGCATGGCGCGGGCGGTCATTTCGCTGGCGTCAAAGCCGATCACCGTGCTCTGGAACTGACGTCCGGAATAGGTGTCGCTCAGCCAGGTCGCCCACTCCACGGGGAGGATGGTGGCGTTGACGCCGATCTCCTTGAGCAGCTCGGCCAGCACCTGGGCGGTGTCCACATGGGGCTGATAGTTGGAGGGGACGGTGATGGTCATATCAAAGCCGTTGGGATAGCCGGCCTCGGCCAGCAGGGACTTTGCCTTGTCGATGTCCTTGGTGTAGTAGTCGGTCAGGCTCTCGTCGTAATACTTGGTAAAGGCGGGATACATGGAGGAGCCCAGGGGATGACCGTAGCCGTCAAAGGCCATGTCGATGACCTCCTGCTTGTCGATGGCATAGCACAGCGCCTGACGGACGCGCACGTCGGTAAAGGGCTCGACGGCGTTGTTGAGGTAGAGCGCCTGCACCAGATTCATGGTGCCCTCCACCACGTGGAAGTCGGCGGTATTCAGCTGGGCGGTCTGGGTGGGGCTGAGGTGCGCCACCAGATCGAGGGCGCCGCTCTGCAGACCGAGGATCAGACCTTCCACATTTTCCAGAACCTTATAGGTGACGGTGTTCATGGTGCCGGGGGTGCCCCAATAGTCCTTGAACCGCTCGAGCACCACGGAGTCCTGCGCGGCGCGGGAGACGAACTTATAGGGGCCGGTGCCGATGGGGGCGGTGCCCTGGGCGTCATAGTCCTCGGGAATGATGGCCAGCGTCATGGAGGCCAAAAACTCCGGGTTGGCTTCGCTGAGGGTGATCGTCACGGTGTTGCCCTCGCCCTTCACGTCACTGACGCTGCCCAGAGAGGCGATGAGGGGCGTGCCGTCGGTACCCTGCACGTTGCGGTTGATAGAAAACAAAACGTCCTGCAGGGTCACCGGGTTGCCGTTGTGGAACTTGACGCCCTGACGCAGGGTAAAGGTATAGGTCAGGCCGTCGTCCGCCACGGTCACATCGGATGCGACAGCAGGAACGAGCTCGCCGGCCGCGTTGGGCTTCACCAGTCCCTCAAACACATTGAACAGCACCTCGCGGGTACCTGCCGCCACGGTAAAGTGGGGGTCAAGGCTCTCGTCCAGATCCTGAGAGATACCGATGTTGATGTTTCCCGCTGCCTTGCGCTTTTCAGGGGTCTCGGCGGAATTGTTTCCGCAGCCCGCCAGCAGCATGAGCAGGGATGCCACAACCAGCAGTCCGGCCAAAATTTTCTTCTTCATAGGTGTTTCTCCTTTCATCACTGCCCTCCTCGGAGGGTCAATGTGCGGCGTTGTACTCCAACGTCAGAAAATTTTGATTTGATATTTAATTGTCAAATCCGCCGTTATTATATACCATCCGTGCCCATCGCGCAAGAGGCAGAAGGTGGGAAATTTCACGGTTTTTCGGCGGAAAACCGCTTTCCTTTTGGCAGTTCCTGTGCTATACTGGGTTCAGACCGCGTGAGGGGGAAAGAGATATGGAGACAGAATCTGTATTTCAGCGCATCTGGAAGGTGCTGGAGGCCGACCCCGGCCACCGTGGGCTGACCCATGGGACGCCCCGGCCGGATCTCAAGGCCATGGGGCAGAGCCTGCTGGAGGCGGGCGAGGTGTTTGTCATCTCCGGCTTTCCGGTGCAGCGCGCCGGAGGCGTGGGCGAAACCGACGGCCCTCTGGGAGCGGTGGACATCGCCTCCTGCCTGACCGCACTGGGCAAAAAGGTGACCGTCGTCACCGACGAAAGCTCGTGCGCGGCCATTCTTGCCGCCTGTGAGGCAGCCGCGCCCGAGACCGAGGTGCTGTGCGTGCCCCATCACGGGGCGCAGGCCTTTTGCTATCAGCTGTTCAAGCACCGCCATCCCACTCATATCATCGCCATCGAGCGTCCGGGCAAGGGCGCCGACGGCCATTATCACAACGCCAGAGGCGAGCAGATCGACGAGCTGCTGGCTGATACCGACCTGCTGCTGTATGCCAAGGGGGTCACCACCATCGGCATCGGCGACGGCGGAAACGAGCTGGGCATGGGCGCCCTGCGGGACATCATCGAAAAGCAGGTGACCCACGGAAAAGAGATCTGCGCCGAGGCGAGCGCCGGCTATACCCTCACCGCAGGCGTTTCCAACTGGTGGGGCTGGGGGATCTGCGCTGTGATGAGCGCCCTCACCGGGCGGGATCTGATGCCCTCCGACACGCGAGAGGACAAGCTGCTCCACGCCATCGTGGCGCAGGGCTGTGTGGACGGCATCACCGGCCGGGCCGAGCTGACGGTGGATCACCTCAGCGAGGACGAAAACCTGAGCATTCTCCGCGCCCTGCGGGAGGCGGTGCGCCAGCCCGACTGGGCGGCCATGGAGCCTGTGCAGGCCCGCCGGCTTTTCCGACAAAACGCCCTTGTCCGCCCCACGGCGGGCATGTGCGCCGGATATGCCCAGTGCAATCTGATCGTTCTGCCCTCGGCGCTGGCCGGGGATTTCCGGGAGTTTGCGCGGCGCAATCCCTTCTCATGCCCCGTGCTGGAGGAGAGCGAAAAGGGCAGCCGCACCCTGCGGCGCATCGCCGCCGACGTGGATCTTGCCCGGGATTTTCCCAAGTATCGGGTGTGGAGGAACGGCAAGCTGGAAAGCGAGCCGCTGGACGTGGAGGATCTGTGGAACGACGATCTGGTGGCATTCCTCATCGGGTGCAGCTTTTCCTTTGAGGACGCCCTTCTGCAGGAGGGAATCCCCGTGCGCCACATCGAGGAAAACCGCAACGTGCCCATGTTCCGCACCAGCATCGACTGTGTCCCCTACGGGGCCTTTTCCGGCAAGATGGTGGTCAGCATGCGCCCCATGACCCCGCAGCAGGCCGGGCACGCCCGGGAGATCACCGCGCGGATGCCCCGTGTCCACGGCGCACCCGTGGAGATCGGCGACCCCGGACGCATCGGCGTTTCGGATATTTTCCATCCCGACTTCGGCGACCCGGTCACCGTGCGGGAGGGGGAGATCCCGGTGTTCTGGCCGTGCGGCGTCACCCCCCAGTCGGTGGTGATGAACGTGCGCCCGCCCTTTGCCATCACCCACGCTCCGGGACACATGTTGATCGCCGATGTAAAAAATCGCGATCTTATGGATTGAAAAATCCGAAAAAACCGTGTATAATAGTTTTTGCGGAGAAAACCGCAGAGGAAACTGAGCGGGCGGCGATCGCGCATGCCCTTCTGTTCCTCCGTCTTGCGGCCGGCGGCCGGTCCCGCGCAGCATGTGGCTGTGAACCATGTCAGGCGGGGAACCGAGCAGCATTCAGCAGCATGTCATGCGTGCCGCGGCCAACCGGTCGCCGGCCATGAGACGGACGAGGAGAGGGAAGCGATCCCCGCTCTTTTCATAAGACAGGAAGGGAAGGACGAGACGTGGCGCAGCATCTGGCACTGTACCGAAAATGGAGACCGCTGATCTTTGACGACGTGTTCGGTCAGGATCACATCACCCGCGCGCTCAAAACGCAGGTGCAGACCGGGCGCACCAGCCACGCCTATCTGTTCACCGGCACACGGGGCACGGGCAAAACCACCTGCGCGAAGATTCTGGCGCGGGCGGTGTGCTGCGAGCATCCCGTGGGGGGCAACCCCTGCAATGTCTGTCCCTCCTGCCGCGCCATCCTGGAGGACAGCGCGCTGGACGTGAGCGAGATCGACGCCGCCTCCAACAACGGCGTGGACAACATCCGGGAGCTCCGGGACGAGGCCGCCTTTTCTCCCACCGCGCTGAAAAAACGGGTCTATATCATCGACGAGGTGCACATGCTGTCCGCCGGCGCCTTCAACGCACTGCTCAAAACGCTGGAGGAGCCGCCTGAGCACGTTTTGTTCATCCTCGCCACCACCGAGATCCACAAGGTGCCCGCCACCATCCTTTCCCGCTGCCAGCGGTATGATTTTCGCCGTATCCCGCCGGAGATCATCTCGGCCAGACTGAACCAGATCGCCTCGGAGGAGGGCTTTGCCCTGGAGAGCCGTGCCGCCTCGCTGCTGGCGCGGCTGGGCGACGGAAGCATGCGCGACGCCATCTCCCTGCTGGACAGAAGCGTTTCCGCCGACGGCAGGGTGGATCTGCAGCAGGTCACCGACGCGCTGGGCGTGCCCTCCAACGAAACGGTCACCGCCCTCTATCAGGCGGTGGCGGCGGGGGACGGCGCCAAGGCGCTGGAGATCTTTACCGACTGCTATCTGGACGGGCGGGACATCGTCTCCCTGTTCGACCAGCTTCTCAGCCTGCTGCGGGATATGTATCTGCTGCGGGTGACCGGAAAGGAAGAATACCTCATGTCCTCCTCCGATCCGGAGGCGGTAGCCCGTCTGGCCAAGGAGGCCGACGGCGCGCTGCTGGAATATTTCGTGGCGTGCGTCAGCGATCTGCTGACCCGCCTCACCCGGACGGCCATCAAGCGCACCGACGGGGAGATGTGCCTGCTGAAGATGTGTCTGCGCCATCAGAGCGCGGGCGCGGAACAGACTGCGCTGCCCGCACGCTCCGCCCCTGCGCCCCAAAAGCAGGAGGCCTCGTCTCAGCCCAAGGCCGATCCCGCCCCTGCACAGGCCGACCCGCCCCGGCGGGAGGCTCCGCCCGAAAAGCCGGTGCGCACCGCTGCGCCGCCCTCCTCCGGGGGAGACTCCGCCGTCAAGAGCGCTTTTTTGGCCGCAGCCTCCTCCAGAGTGAGCCCTGCCGTCCGCACCTATCTCAATATGGCGGATATGGAGCCGGCGGGAGGGGTGCTCCACATCGCCTGCCGCAAGGAGAGCATGATCTTTATGAACAAGCCCGCCGTGCAGGAGGTGCTCCGTGAGGCCGCCGCGTCCTGCGGCTATTCCAACATCCTCATCCGCGAACAGGGCTCGGCTGCCCCTGCGGCCCGTCCCGCCCCCGAGGCAAAGAGGAATCCCGCCCCGGCGGGAGGCTCCTCCGCCCTCGACCAGATCCTCGCAAACGCCCGCAGACTGGGTGTGGACATCAAACAGGATAACAAGTCATAAAATATTTTGTAACGATAAAAGGAGAACGCTATGAAACCCGGAAGAATGGTACCCGGCGGCATGAACATGCAGGCCATGATGAAGCAAGCGCAAAAGCTCCAGGCCGAAATGCAGAAAAAGCAGGAGGAGCTGGAAAAGATGGAGTTCACCGCCTCGGCAGGGGGCGGCGTGGTGACCGCCACCGTGGTGAAAAACCAGCTGACCAAGCTGGAAATCAAGCCCGAGGCTGTCGATCCCGACGACGTGGAGATGCTCACCGATCTGGTGCTGGCCGCCGTCAACGACGCGCTGCGCCAGTGCGAGGAGACCTCCAGCAGGGAGATGCAGAAGCTCACCGGCGGCATGAATCTGGGCTTCTGATATGCAGTATTACGCACCGCCGCTGGAAAAGCTCATCGAGCAGTTTCAGCGTCTGCCCGGCATCGGGCGAAAAAGCGCCCAGCGGCTGGCCTTTCATGTGCTCAGCCTGCCGGAGGGCGGGGCGGAGGAGTTTGCCAAGAGCATCCTCGACGCCCGGGGCAGCATCCACACCTGCAGGGTGTGTCAGAATCTCACCGAGGGCGAGCTGTGTCCCATCTGCGCCGACCCGAAACGGGATACCACCACCATCTGCGTGGTCACCGACCCGAAGGATCTCATCGCCATCGAGCGCACGAGGGAATATCACGGGCTGTACCATGTGCTTCACGGGGTGATCTCCCCGCTGAACGACGTGGGACCCGAGCAGCTGCGCATCAAGGAACTGCTCCACCGTGTGGCGAACAGCCCGGTGGAGGAAATCATTATGGCCACCAACCCGGACACCGAGGGAGAGACGACGGCGCTGTATCTCACCCGCCTGCTCAAGCCCTTCGGCGTGAAGGTGACGCGGCTGGCCTATGGCGTGCCGGTGGGCGGGCATCTGGAGTTTTCCGACGAGGTGACCCTGACCCGGGCGCTGGAAGGAAGACGGGAAATCTGACGATTGGGAGGGAAAACCATGACGGAGATACAGCTGAGATGGCACGGACACTCTTGCTTTACGATCGAGACCGAGGGCTATTGCGTGGTGCTCGATCCCTATGAGGACGGCTCGGTGCCCGGACTGCGCCCCCTGCGGCTCAAGGCCAATGCGGTGCTGTGCAGCCACGAGCATCGCGACCACAACTTCCGCAAGGGGGTCGAGCTCATTCCGTGGGAGGGACAGCGCCCCTTCTGGGTGGAGACCCTCGACGTGTTTCACGATGACCGGCAGGGCGCCCAGCGGGGCAAAAACCGCATTCACATCTTTGAATGCGGCGGCGTGCGCGTCGCCCATCTGGGCGATCTGGGGCACGAGCTCACCCCGAGGCAGGTCAGCGCCCTCCAGCCGCTGGACGCAGTGATGATCCCGGTGGGCGGCCACTATACCATCGACGCCGTACAGGCCGCCCGTGTGGCCGACGCCCTCGGCGCGAAAGTGGTCATCCCCATGCACTTCCGCCAGGGAGAGATGGGCTTTCCCGTGCTGGGTACGCTGCAGAGCTTTTTGTCTCTGCGGACAAACGTGGTCTACGCTTCCCAGCCGTGGGTCACCGTCACCAAGGGCACCTCGGCAAAAACCCTGGTGATGAAGCTGTAACAGTTGAAAAGATAAAAGAAGATAAAAGACCGCTGCGAAGGCAGCGGTCTTTTCGTTCAGCACATTTATTCCGCAAGCATGATCATGCCCGCATGGACGCCCCGATCCTCGCCCAGACGGCGGTGGGACCACCACAGGGCCTTGTCGCCGCAGCAGGGACACAGGTTGGAGATGTCGATGTTGATGGCGGGGATGCCGGTGCGCAAAAGCATGGTATAGGTGATGTTTTTCAGATCGACGCACCATTTGCTGCCCTGCTGGTACATGTATTCCTGCACCATATCGCCGAAGATGGTGCGCATCTTGTCGGGCACGTCCTCGTCGGTAACAAAGCACGAGCGGCAGATGGACGGACCCACCACGGCGATCATCTCGTAGGGATTGGAGCCGTACATCTCGTGCATTTTTTCGATGGCCTTGCGGACGATCTCCTGATAGACGCCCCGCCAGCCGGCGTGCACCACGCCGATGGCCTTGTGCTTGTGGTCATAGAGGAAAATGAGCTGGCAGTCGGCGTAAAACCCGGTGAGCACCACCCCGGGTACATCGGTGATCAGCGCGTCCACGCCGTCCCCCACCGAGGTGAACTCCGTGGTTTTTTCGGTGATGGCCACCACATTGTCGGTGTGGGTCTGGGTGGTGCGCACCACATGATTTGCGTCGCTGCCCAGCAGATGGGCGGCGATGTCATAGTTTTTCAGGATGTTTTCCCGTGCATCCGTCCCGGTAAAGCGGAAATTGAGGCTCTCATAGATCCCCTGAGAGACACCGCCCAGTCGGGTGAAGTAGGCGTGGCGCAGATGGGGGTAGGTGGACAGCTGGGGGGAGACGTAATAGGTCAGATCCTCCTTGACTTGCTTGCGCAGTTCGGCCATAGACAATGCTCCTTTTTTTTGGATCGGACGGAGAATAGGTTGCGGGCTGTTACGCCCATTCCACGCGCTCTGCGGAGAGACAGCGTCCGTTGCTGTCCAGCGTAAAGACCGCGCCTTGGATGCGTTTGTTGAGATCGGAGGGCTGAAAGCGGCCGGTGAGCTCGCCGCGAAACATGGCGACGCTTTGTTCCCAGCGCACGCCGATGACGCTGTCGGTGCCGCCGGTCATGCCCAGATCGGTGATATACCCCGTCCCGCCGGACAGCACACGGGCGTCAGCGGTGGGGACGTGGGTGTGGGTGCCCCACAGGGCGGACACCCGGCCGTTGAGATGATAGGCCATGGCCTGCTTTTCCGAGGTGGCTTCGGCGTGAAAATCCACCAGAAAGACGTCGGCCTCGACCTGACGGAGGATCTCGTCGGCGCAGGCAAAGGGGGAGGAGGGCATATAGTCCATATTGACCCGCCCCTGGAGATTGACGACGCACACCCGCTTGCCGCACGCCTCGGTGACGAAGACGCCGGTG
Organism: Oscillospiraceae bacterium; assembly: GCA_902797555.1. Classification (GTDB taxonomy): domain Bacteria; phylum Bacillota; class Clostridia; order Oscillospirales; family Butyricicoccaceae; genus UBA4644. Next base: position 1,100 of record CADBTM010000158.1, on the reverse strand, counting down.
CCGGGCTGCTGGGAAGGAAAGTTGTGGGGACGGAGAATGGCGGGAGTGTCGTCCAGATAATCGCAGATCTGGCGGTTGGCAAAGGTGTGGTTGCCCAGGGTGATCACGTCGGCTCCGGCGGAAAAGATCTCGTCGGCCAGCCGGGGCGTGATGCCCCGTCCGGTGGCGTTTTCTCCGTTGACCACCGTCAGGTCGGCGCCCACCTGCTTTTTCAGTCGGCGCAGCCCCCGGGAGAGCACGTCCATCCCGGGATCGCCCACCACGTCGCCTATGGCAAGGATAACCATGCGCTTCCTCCCATCTGTTTTCGGAATACCCTTATTATAAGCCCCTTTTTCCGATTTCGCAACGGGAAGAAAGGCGAATGGACTTTTTTATTTTTGCCCGGAAAGATAGGAGCGCAGAACGTCGATCAGCTTGTCGCCCAGACCGGTGGGGGGAAAGTCCTTGCGGTAAACCACATAGTAGAAGCCCAGCAGATCCCGCCCCTCCACGGGGACGCATTTCAGACCGGGCATGGTGCTCTCGCCCCGGTCGAGGAGCCATTCCGAGCAGGGCACCAGAGAATAGGCGGGAAGGGTGTCCAGCACCATGCGGATATCCTGCTGGTCGCCGCACAGGATGCTGCCTCCGGCGCCGTTCAGATCCCGAAGCTGGGTGCTGGTGAAGGAAAAGACGCCGGTGGTGGTGAAAAACACCCGGCGCTGGGTGTTGAGTTGCTGGGCCGAGAGACGCTCGGGGGGATCTTTGAACCACGGGCTGCCCTGACCCAGCAGAGCGCAGGGGCGGCAGCGGCACAGCTCGGCGGCCTCCAGTCCGTTGACCTCCAGCTGGGTCAAAAAGGTCTGGACGGAGGAGTGATAGGCATAGGCAAAGCCCAGATCATACTGACGCACGTTGAGACCGGACATCACCGCATCCCGCATGCAGGTGTTCACCGTGATCTGGGAGGGCAGAGCGGTGCCTCCGGCGAGCACGGTGCGCAGCGCCTCGGTGACCCCGCAGAAGGGCATGACGGCCACCCGCAGGGAGACCTCGCTCTCCGCCGAACGGATGGCGGAAAAATTGCACAGCTGGTGAAAGGACTGCAGCGTGTCCTG
>CADBTM010000157.1 GCA_902797555.1 Oscillospiraceae bacterium | reverse complement strand
GGCGGTTGCGGTGGCGATTCTGATTCTATTGCCGCTGGGCGGCGGGGGGATGCGGCAAGAGACCGTGCGGCGCAGCGACGAGCTGCGGGTTGCGCTGGAGGCGCTGGAAAGCAGCGTTTTGGACGGCGCGCCGCACACGGCGCAGCTGGAGCAGGCGCGGGAGAGCTGGCTGCGCTCCCGAAGGTATTTTTCCGCTCTCACCGACCACGAGCGCATCGACCGGGTCAACGAGAGCCTGGCGCGGATCGAGGCCTTTCTGTCTCAAAACGAGACCGCCGAGGTACTGGCCGAGCTGAACGGGCTGCTGGCCATGGTGGAGCGTCTGCGGGACACCGACCGGCTGTTTTTGCGCAATCTGCTGTAGGAGGGGAAGACATGCTGACCGAGTGGCTGCAGGGCGCGCCCATGATGGCGGCTCTGGTGGGAACGGGACTGTATCTCAGCGTCAGGTGCGGCTTTCCCCAGATCACCCGGTTTCGGGATATGCTGTCCGGCGTGCGCCGCGCGCTGGGGCAAAAATCCCCCTCCCGGGGCGGCGTGACCCCGCTGCAGGCGGTGTGTACAGCGCTGGCCGCCTCGGTGGGAACGGGCAACGTGGCCGGCGTAGCGGGCGCCATCGCGCTGGGCGGCCCGGGAGCGGTGTTCTGGATGTGGGTCTCGGCTTTTTTCGGCATGTGCACCAAATCCTGCGAGATCGCCCTCTCTGTCCGCTACCGTCGCAAGGGCAGGAAAGGAGAATGGCTGGGCGGCCCCATGTACGCCATGCGGGACGGACTGCATGCCCCGGCGCTTGCCGGGCTCTATGCCCTGTGCGGGGCGTCAGCCGCCTTTGGTATCGGCAATCTCGCCCAGGTCCACACCATCACAGACACGCTCCGCGGGGCGGTCGCCTCGGTTGTCCCGCTGACGGCGACGGGGCAGGCCGCGGTGACGTGGGGGATCGGTCTTGTCTGTGCCGCCGCAGCGGGATACGTGCTGCTGGGCGGGGCAAAGCGGCTGGGCGAGGTAGCGGGGACGCTGGTGCCGGTGATGGCGGGGATCTATCTTCTGTCGGCGGCTGCGGTGATCTGTGTACATATCCGAGACCTTCCCGGCGTCTTTGCCGCCATCTTGCGGGGTGCGTTTTCGCCCCCGTCGGTGACCGGCGGCGCGGCAGGCATCGGCATCCGCCAGGCCGTCATTCACGGCGTGGGCCGGGGCGTTTTTTCCAACGAGGCAGGGCTGGGCTCGGCGGCCATCGCCCACGCTTCTGCCCAGACCCGCGACCCTGCGGAGCAGGGCCTGATGGGCATTTTTGAGGTTTTTGCCGACACGGTGGTCATCTGTACGGTGACCGCGCTGGTGATCCTTCTCGGCGTGCCCAACGTCCCCTATGGGCGGGATATGGGGGCTGCGCTGACGGTGCGGGGATTTGCCTCAGTGTTCGGAGGGGCGGCAGCAGGCATCGTTGCCGTGACCCTCAGCCTATTCGCTCTTTCCTCGGTTCTGGCATGGGGGCTCTATGGCCGCGCCTGCGCCCGATACCTGTTGGGCGAAAGGGCAGGGAAGCTCTATCTGGCGGTGTTCTGCCTGACGTGCGCCGTTGGCGGCAGCCTTCGGCTGGAGGCGGTGTGGCGGCTGGCCGAGCTCCTGAACGGCGTGATGGCGCTGCCCAATCTGATCGCTCTCCTTCGATTTGCGCCCGAATGCGCCGCGATCTGGAAAAGGGGAAACGGAACGTGAGAAAGGGGAAAATGCGGAGAATACAAAGCCCATCGCAAACTTGCGATGGGCCGCTTTCAATATTCCGGGTTTGCGGCTGCGCGGAAAAGAACTTCACCGCAGGGCGCCGATCAGGCCGTTCAGCCCGTCTGCTTCATAGATGGCCTTGTAATAGGCGACCTCTTCTTCGATCAGCCCGTCGATCATCTTCATGCCCAGCATCTCCACCGGCGCCTGATCGTCGGTGAGCAGGTGCTCGCCCGGCACATACGCCTCCATTAAGCCCTCCGTCCGGACAAGCTGCTGCGCAAGGGACAGATCGGTGACGCTGCCCCGCTTTTCCTGCAAAAGTGCCAGCGGATCGCCTTCCGCCGAGGCAAACAGCTCTTTGTTGGTGGAATAGGGCACCTCTACGGTGTAAACGTTGGGAAAGATCGAGCAGATGGTGTCGCTGAGATAGGCGTTGATGCTGTCCGCGCCGTCGGAGTGCATGTTCATGTTGACCACCGTCACGCCGCCCTCGCTGAGATGCTCCCGCACCTGCGTGAAAAACTCCACCGTGGACATCTGAAAGGGAATGGTGATATCCTGATAGGCGTCCACCATGATCACGTCGTACTTGCCCTCAAGGGTTTGCAGATAGGCGCGCCCGTCATATTCGGTGACCTGTACGCTGTCCGCCAGCGAAAAGTACTCACGCGCCAGCGCGGTGATTTTGCCGTCGATCTCCACGCCCTCCACCGTGCATCCCGGGAAATAGGTCTGGCATTGGGTGGCAAAGGTGCCGGTGCCGTTGCCCAGAATGAGCACCCGGGGCGCGCTTTTGCCCGCCATCACCGGGGCTGCCAGAGCATAGTCGTAATACATTCCCGTCAGACCGCCGTCCTTCATACGGATGGACTGGACGCCGAACAGCACATTGGTGGAAAGGATCACCCGCCGGTCGTCCTCCTTGACCTGAAGATAATTGTAGACCGATTCTCCCTCATAGGTCAGCTCGGGCTCCCAAAAGGCAAAGGACTGGCTTCGCCCGAAGATGGCGCACAGAACAAACAGGATCAGCGCGACGATCACCCTTGCGCCCAGCTTTTTCTCACTGAGGAAATAGGCCAGCGCAATGAGCAGCAGCACTCCGGAAAAAATGAGAAAGGTCACCGAAGTCCCCACGGCGGGAATGGTGACAAAGGTGGGGAGAAAGGTGCCAAGAATGCTGCCCACCGTATTGCATGCGCCCAGACGTCCCACGGTGCTGCCGCTGTCGGTCAGACTGTCCACCGTGTATTTGGTCAAAGAAGGGGTCACCGTGCCCAGCAGGAACAGGGGAAAGACAAAGATCACCATGCACGAGGCAAAGGCCGCCAGGATGAGGAAATTGGTGCTCACGGTAAAGACCAGCAGGGCGGACACGCCCAGAATGATATACTTTCCCACCGCCGGGATGGCGGCGATCCACACGGCGGCCAGCAGGATCCTGCGGTAGAGCAGGGCAGGGTCGGGATTCTTGTCGGCCGCCCGTCCGCCCCACAGGTTGCCCAGCGCCATGGCGATCATGATGGTGCCGATGATGATGGTCCAAACGATCTGAGACGAGCTGAAATAGGGCGCCAGCAGGCGGCTTGCGCCCAGCTCGACCGCCATCACCGACACACCGGAGAAAAACTCGGTGAGATACAAATACCATTTTTGGTGGAGAAGACCCTTCTTTTCCAAAGAGAAACACCGCCTTTGTAAAGCATGAAACTATTATAAAAGATTTCCAATGGAAATGCAATAGCGACAGATCTGCCCTTGCAAAATGCAGACGGTCATGCTATAATCTCCCGTATCTGTTTACAAAAGAGGAGGGGCGCGCATGGCACAGGATATTACGGTGCAGATGGAAAACGGCTGGCTCAATTTTCGCGTGGGCGCGATCGTGATGCGGGACGGAAAGATCCTGATGGCAAAGGAGCCCTCACAGGATCATGCCTATTCAGTGGGCGGCAGAGTGCAGATGGGGGAGAATACCCGGCAGGCCGTTCTGCGGGAATGCAGAGAGGAGCTGGGCGTTCCGCTGGAGATCGACCGGCTGGGCTTTGTCCATGAAAACTTTTTTGTGGCCAAGGGCGGCAAAATGGACGGCTCGGTGGTGTACGAGCTGGCATTTTTCTATTACATGAAGGTGCCGGACGATTTTGAGCCCCGCCCCGCTTTTGCAGAAAAAGGCACGCGGGTGGAGCTCGTATGGATCCCCATCGACGGGGACGTGAAGTATTATCCTACCTTTTTCCGAAGAGAGCTGCTTCACCCCTCAAGGGAAGTCAAACACATCGTGGAAAGCGAACTGGAATAAAAAAGCCGCAAACGCGGCTTTTTTTGTTTATTGCGCAAGAGAGGCCTTTACGTCTTGCTTGAAGGTTTCCCATGCGTCCTCATGGTCCACAAAGTACTTGGGGCAGATCTTGCCCGTCACATCATAGTGGCGGATCAGATCGTCTCCGGTCAGCCCTGTCAGACGGCACAACCAGTCGCACAGCTTGACAAGAGAATCATAGCTCTCCTGCGTGAACGCCCCGCTTTCATCGGGGTGGCACACCTCGATGGAGATGGTGTCCCGATTGCGGGCATTGGTGGCCGAGGACTTTTCGTTGATGGGGACGCATTGGATGATTTCGCCCTTCAGCCCGATGAGAAAATGGGAACTGACATTGGTTTCGGCAAGGGCAAAAAAGTTACGGTTCTGTTGGGCGGTGGTGCCGGGGTTGCCCACATAATGAATGGCGATGGCGGTGAGATCCTCCAGCTCCATTCCTCGCCTTGCGCTTCCGTTGACAGGGATGAGCTGCACGTCCACCCAATCGGGCATAACGGCGTCCCGCAGGGTCTGCAGGCCTGTCCACATCACCTCCGGCGGCTCGATCGCCGGATCGTCGTTTCCGTTTTGCGGCTGGGAGGTCACCGTGCCCAAACCGTTGCGGAAAAAGGAAAAGCTCTCCTTTGGGGCGAATACCAGCAAAAGCACCAGAGCCGCTGCCGCGCACAGCCCAAAGAGCACGGCCAGCACCCGTCTGCGCGCCTGCCGCTTTACCCGGCGGTGATCCCGCTGGCGGGCCGACCGCGCCGGGGCGGGAGAAGACGCGCGGGCTTCTTCCTCGATCTGGGAAAGGATCTCTTCCAAAGACCGTTCCTCATCGGTCATACCGGTTCCTCCTTTGCAGGCAATTCACAGCGGGGCAGGGTGAGGGTCACCTTAAACAGATCGCCGTCGATGCCGATATCGATGCTCCCGTTCTGGAGCTCTGCCAGACTCTTGGCGATGTTCAGACCCAGTCCGCTGCCCTCGGTTTTGCGGGAGCTGTCCCCCTGCACAAACCGTTCGGTCAGCTCATCCGGCGCCACATTGAGCGCCTCCCGGGAGACGTTTTTCACGGTAATTACAGCATACACCCCTTCGGCTGCAGCGTCAAGATAGACCCTTGTCTCCGGCATGGCATATTTGCAGGCGTTGTTCAGCAGATTGTCCACAATGCGCCACAGATGGCGGGCGTCGGCCATGGCGGCCAGCCCCTCGCCCGAGATGTTGGCCACCAATGTCAGCCGGGCTTTTGCCAGCCGATCCTCATATTCTCCGATGGCCTGATTGAGAAACTCATGGAGATCCACCGGGGTCAGATTGACGGCGAGGTTTCCGGTGGATGCCTTGGAGGCCTCCACCAGATCTTCCGTAAGCTTTTTCAGCCTTTTGGCCTGCCGATCCAGGACGGCGAGGTATTGCTCCCGCTCCTCGTCGGTGGGGTTCTTTTGCAGGAGATCCACATAATTGATGATGGAGGTGAGCGGGGTTTTGATATCGTGGGAGACGTTGGTGATCAGCTCGGTTTTCATCCGCTCGGAGCGCATCCGCTGCTCCACCGCAGCAGACAGCCCGTCGCCCAGCGAGTTGAGATCCTCTCCGTGCTGCTTCAGATCGGGCAGCATGCCCCGGGTAGACACCTTCTGGTCAAAGCTCCCCTGGGCAAGGGCCTGACCCGCCCGCTTGAGGGTTTGCATCTGATAGGACAGGATGCACGCCAGCACCACCAGCACAAGGCCGATCAAAAACATTGCGACCACGGGGGTGCCGTTTCTCATGCCGCTCAGCGAGACAAGGTACATATTGTTCAGCAGGATCACCCCGCCCACCAGCAGTGTCCGCCACACCATGGGAACGGCGAGAACCATGCGCCACAGGGCGCGCAGCATCTTGCTTATCAGATGGAGAACGCAGTAGATCACCGTTCCCTTCCACCATTTTCCCACCTTGACCCGGGTGCAGAAGGTGAGCAGCATGGGCAGCCAGATCATCACCCCTGCGGCGCAGCACAAGGCGAGAATGACCAGCGGGTTCAAGGCGACAGAGCTCCACTCGCGGGCGAAAATGCCAAGCCCCGCGGTGAGAAATACGGCGATCAGCAGCAGCAGATCCAGCGGGATTCGATCAAAGTAGTTCAGCTTTACAGCATAGCTGTCCCGCCGATGTCCGGCGGCACAGCACAGAAAGATGACACAGCAGAGTCCCGTCAACCCCGCAAGCACGATGACCGCGGGAATCCCCCAGCGGAGGGGATACATCCGGTCAAAGGCCTGCTTCTCCGTCCAAAAGCGATCCCGCACCGTCATGGGTACGGAAAGCATCAGATAGACGCGGTATCCTTCGATTTCTCCGTCATAGACCGCGATGTATACCGTACCCTCCGGGAGAGTGCTCTCTGCCAGTTCCCGGGAATCGGCGCGCAGGGCAGCCACCGCGTCGGTTTCCGGTTCCCAGACGACGGTCTCTCCGGTGCTGGGATCCACATTGGAGCCCAGCTCTCCGGTGACATCATCCTGCAGACACTTGTCAAACTCCGCCCGGTCGATCCAATTGAGCCGATGATCGGCGGACAGCAGCACCGCCTCGTCGCTGGAAAACAGCAGCTTGCCCTGGGGATCATAGAGAACGGCGCGCAGATTGGTATATCGTGGCGCATAGTCCTGTGTCGGATCCTCACCGTTTTTTGCCGCGCGCATCAACTCCCATGCGGCGCTGGATGCCCGGGTGCGGCAAAGACCGCTGGAATAGTAGAGCTCTCCCTCCAGCTCGCTGTGGACGTTCAGAAGCGCGGTTTCCAGAGGATAGACGTTCGCCCCGGAATACAGATCCATATCTATGGCATAGATCATCCCCACACAGGCTGCCGCCCCCACCAGAATACACAGAAAGGTGAGCATCAGGGCACCCACCTTTGCGGGGAGGGAATGGATCAGTCCGTTCATTCCCGGTCCCCCTTTTCCATTTTGTACCCAAGCCCCCATACCACCTTGATATAGCGGGGCTCAGAGGGGTTGATCTCGATCTTTTCACGAAGATGGCGGATGTGGACGGCCACCGAATGCTCCGATCCGAGGGCGGTTTCATTCCACACCTGTTCGTAGATCTGGGAGGTGGAGAACACCCGCCCCGGGTTTTGCATCAGCAGACGGAGAATGCCGTATTCGCTGGGGGTGAGCGCCACCGGCTCGCCGTCCACGGTCACGCTTTTGTCTCCGTCGTCCAGCACGATGCCGCCCTGCACATACCGGTCGGTGCGGGCGACCTGGGCGCCCAGCGCGGTATAGCGGCGCAGCTGGGATTTGACCCGCGCCATGACCTCCAGAGGATCAAAGGGCTTTGTGATATAGTCATCGGCGCCCACATCCAGCCCCAGCACCTTGTCGGCGCTCTCGCCCTTGGCGGTCAGCAGGATCACCGGGATGTTGGAGGTCTCCCGCAGGCGGATGGTGGCGGAGATACCGTCCATTTCAGGCATCATCACGTCCATCAGCACCAGCTGGATGTCGTGCTCGGCAATGACCTCCAGCGCCTGCTTGCCGGTATAGGCGGTGAACAGCTCATATTCCTTTTGGGTGGAAAGATACACCTTGAGGGCGTAAACAATATCCGGCTCGTCGTCACAGATCAAAATGCGGTACATGGCTTCATCTCCCATTCTTTGCCCCTATTGTACCAGAAACCGGGATTAAGAGCATAGGGGGGAAACTATTAAGATTTCCTTAATTCGTGCGATTAATGGATTCTTAAAAAAGTTCCTGCCCCGTTCTTAATCCCGGTCTGATAGGATGCAGATAGTCTGAAAAAAGGAGCTGAGAAAAATGGATCGTTCGCTGTTGATCCTGCTGGTTGGCTTGGCCTGCAAGGCGGTAACGCTGTATTTTGTCCTGACCGTGGTGCGCTTTGGCCTGCGCAGACCAAAGCCCTATCCCGTCTGTCCGCCCGCGACCCGCTTTGCTGTGGTGATCGCCGCCCGCAACGAGGAGGCTGTGATCGGACGTCTGGTACAAAGCCTGCTCGGACAGGAGTATCCCCGGACACTGTTCGACGTCTATGTTGTGCCCAACAACTGCACCGACCGTACCGCGGAGGCGGCTGCCGACGCGGGGGCGGAGATCCTGCTGTGCGATGCCCCGGTGCGCACAAAAGGGGACGCCCTGGGGCAGGCCTTTGCCCGACTTTCGGACAAAGGATATGACGCATACGTGGTTTTTGACGCGGACAATGTGGTGGACAGACGGTTTCTGGCTCGGATCAACGACGTTTTTTGCGCCGGCGCACAGGTTGCCAAGGGTCGTCAGGTCGCGTCCAACCCCAAGCAATCGTGGGTGGCAGGGTGTTATGACATCTATTTCAGCGGATTTGATCTTCTGTTCAACCGTCCCCGGGCGGCGGGGCATCTGTCCGCCAAGCTGGTGGGGACGGGCTTTGCGGTAAAACGGGAGGTGCTGGAGGAGATGGGCGGCTGGGTCACCGAAACCATCGCCGAGGACGCCGAGTTTGCCGCCCAATGCGCCGCACGGGATATCGCCGTAGCGTGGGTGCCGGATGCCGTAACCTACGATGAGGAGCCGACGGACTTTTTGACATCCATCACCCAGCGCCGCCGGTGGAGCAGCGGCGTCATGCAGGCGGCAGGAAAAGGGCTGCCGGCCCTTGTGGGAAAACCGATCAGTCCGCTTCGGCTGGACATGTTCGCCTTTTTGCTCATGCCCTTTGAACAGGCCTTCGGCGGGATGATCCTGCTGATCTCGCTGCTGCTGCGGCTGGGAGAGGGCGGCTTGGGTGCTGTTCCCGGATTGCTGTTGGGCGGGACAGCATCCTTCCTCATCACGGTGATGGCAGCGTGGATCTTTCTCCTGTGTGAGCGGCCGAAAAGCGCACGGAACAGGGCGTCCGTGCTGCTGTTTCCGGTATTTATGGCCTCGTGGATCCCGCTGCAGGTGTTCTGCCTGTTTTGCAGGACAAAGCGATGGAAACCCATGCGTCATACAGGTGCTGTAAAGCAAACCGACTTTGCATAAAAAACTCCCCCGGCGATTGCCGGGGGAGCATTTTTTCAGTAGCCCTGGCTTCGGTCAACCACCTTTTCCAGCGGCTCGCCCTTTTCCCAGTGGGCGAGGTTGCGCAGGAAAAGCTGGATCACCAGCTCGCAGGTTTTGGAAAGGGACATATTGCCCGAAACATGCGGTGTGAGCAGCAGGTTCGGTGCATCCCATAAAAAGTGATCGGGGGGCAGGGGCTCGGGCTCGGCCACGTCCAGTGCGGCGCCCGCCAGCTTTCCGCTGCACAGCGCGTCGTACAGCGCCTTTTGATCGACGGCCGAGCCGCGGCCTACGTTGAGCACATAGGAGCCCGGCTTCATGGCGGCAAGAACGGTTTCATTGAGGGTCGCCCGGGTCTTGTCCGTTCCGGGCAGGCAGAGGGCGACAACGTCGGCATCCTTTACCGCCTCGCAGATGGCGTCGATAGGGTAGACCGCGTCCGCCCAATCGGGCACCTCGTGCGCCGTCCGGCGTACCCCGATCACTTTCGCACCCATGGCCTTGAGCCTCCGGCCGAAATTGCTTCCGATATCGCCCATACCGACGATGGTCACCGTACTGCCATAGATCGAGCGGATATCTCCGATGATCCCCCAGCCCCGGCGGGCGATCAGCTCCTGATATTCCGGCATGCGCCGCATCATCATGAGCAGCACGCACAGCATATGCTCCGAGATGGTGATGCCGTAAGCGCCCGAGGCGTTGGTGAGGATCACGTCCTCCCGGGCAAACACTCCGGGACGGCAATAGCGATCCACCCCTGCAAAGGAGCACTGCATCCAGCGCAGCTTGTCACACTGGCGCAAAATGTCGGCGGGGAACATGCCAAAGAGGATCTCGGCGTCGGCCACGTCCTCCAGACGAACCTCGTCCCCCTGAAGAAATCGGGGCGTATAGCCCAGCGCCTTTACACCGTCGGAGATCATTTTCTCCCAGCGGTCGTTGTAAAAAGAGATGTGAACGGGGATGATTCTGTTCATACCGAACCTCCTTTTTTTCTGCGGTTTTGGAACAAAACGTGGTTGAACTCCGCCCCCATGATGAGGATGGAGCCGGTGAGGTGAAACCAGATCATCAGGATCATGATGGACGCCAGCGAACCGTACAGCAGGGAATAGCTGGCGATGTGCCCAACATAGTAGGAAAACCCGCTGGTCAGCAAAAACCACAGCACCACGGCGACACCCGCCCCGGGGAGCGACTGCCAGAAGCGGTATTTTCCGTGGGCAACCACGGCGTACAGGCTGGCCACCAGAAAGAACATCACCACCGGCGCCACCGTCAGCCGCAGGATGGTCCACAGCTGGAAGATAAAGGCGGGGAGGGTGATATATTGGTTGATTTGCAGCAGAAGATTTTCCCGAATCATGATGAGCACCAGGAACAGCACACAGCCGATCAGCAGCGCCACCGTCACGGCGATGCTCACCAGCAGATTGCCAAAGCCCTGCTGGGGGATGCGGTAAGCCCGCGCCACCGAGCTCATCAGCGAGACCACGGCGCGGGAAATGGCGTACACCGTCAAAAACAGGGAAGCAAACAGGAGCACCCGGGCGTCCAGCCCCTGAATGTAGGAGAGGTATGCGGTGATGATCCCCGAAGCCTGCTCTGGCAGCACCACATTGAGATGCTGGGTGAGCATATCGGTGGAAAGATGGAGCATGGAAATGGCGGCGTTGAGAAAGATCAGCGCCGGAAACAGGGAAAAGAGCAGGTAATAGGACAGCTCGGCGGAGGAGCGGGGCACCAGATCCTGAAAATAGCGGAGCACCGTCGCCCGCACCACCTGCAGCACGACCGAGCCGCGGCTTTTCTCCTTGGACATGTTTCGCATCCCTCCTTGCTTTACCCGTGAAGTATAGCATATCTTGCCCAAAAAGAAAAGAGAAATCTGGCATTTCTCCCCGAAACCCGGTATGAGACCGCCGACAAGAAAAGCAGACTGTTGAATAATTTTTGGAAATGCCATTTTCTACCGCAGAATAGCTTGACAGATGTTTTATATTTTACTATAATTTATGTGTATCATTATATGTTGGCTGAAAAGGCGTTTTCTGAAAATCAGGAACCAACCGCTCGCAAACTGTGGACTGCGACCTTTCAGGGGGAGGAATGCGAATGAGAAAAAAATCCATAGCGATCCTGCTGGCGGCAGCGATGCTGCTGGCAATCTCCATCCCGGCGATGGCCGCCGGAGCGACCTTTGTGATTACCGCACCCAGCGGAGCCGTCAAGGCCGGGGAAAGCTTTGACGTCACGGTGGAGCTCAAGAACAATCCGGGGTTTGCGAAAATCGAGTTTACCATGGCATACGATCGGAATGCTGTCACATGCAACAGGATCGTTGTAGGCGAACTATTGTCCGGTACTGTATATGCGGCAAATCCCAAAGCCGGTGACGGTGCGGCGATTGTCGCAGCGACCCTGGAGGACATTGTAGACGATGGGTTGCTGTTCACAATCAAGTTTACCGCCAAGCAGGATCTGACCGGTTCAGAGCTGGAAGCTGTAAAATACCTTGTCGGGCCGCAAGTGGGCGATTATTATACCGCCTCGCTCAAGTGGGAAGGAAATTATGGCTCCCAAACCGACCCGGTGACGCCTGATCCTGTTGATCCCAAGCCTCCGGTGAATCCTACGCCGACACCCGATCCGACCCCGACTCCCACGCCCGACCCCGTGACCCCGCCCTCTGACGGCGGCACAACGACCGAGCTGCCCAACTTCAACGACATCTCCGGGCATTGGGCGGAGCAGTCCATCCGGCGGTCTGCCCAGCTGGGTCTGTTCAAGGGCTATCCCGGCGGCAACTTCGGTCCCGAGGACAATGTGACCCGGGCACAGTTCGTCACCGTGCTGTACCGCATGGCGGGCAGCCCCGCTGTGACGACCGAGGCGCCCTTCACCGACACCCAGACCCAGAGCGCAGAGTTCCGCACCGCCATCAACTGGGCGTATGCCACCGGATCGGTCAACGGCAAGACTGCCACCACCTTTGATCCGCAGGGAAGCATCACCCGGCAGGAGGCGCTCAAGATCCTCTTCTATTACGCAGGAGGACAGAGCGGAATGGAGCTTTTGGTGACCCCCATTTATGACAGCAGCTTTGCCGACAGCGATCAGATCGGCGCATGGGCAAAGCCCGCCATGTACTGGGGCGTTTACCACGAAATCATCAGTGGACAGGGTACGGACAGACTTCGTCCCACCACTCCCGCAACGCGAGCTGAGTTGGCCGATATTCTGGTCAACTATCTCGATAAATTTCAGTAAGAAGGAGGAAACGTAGCGTGAAAAAAACAGTAACAGCCATTCTTCTGGCCGCTCTGCTGGTCACGTCTCTGTGCCTGCCTGTTTTCGCTGCGGATGTTCCCACCACGGGCGGCATCTACAACGTGAAAAAGCTTGGCGCCGTCACCGTTGACTATCAGGTGCAAAACGAAGGCGGAACCACCGTCTCTCCCGCTGCAGCCAACATCGACGGAACGGACGTCGCAGACTTCTATGCCGATGCCGTCAAGATCAAGGTGACCGTCAGCGGACTGAGCGACGGAAACTTCTATCTGCTTCTGGCTCAGAACGAAGACGGCGTGCCCACCGACGGCAATCTGGTCTATATCGATCAGGATACCGCCGCTTCCGGCAGCGTCAGCTTTACCGTCTATCCTGCCAGCATCGAGGGAGGCAAGACCTATCATGTGTACCTCTCCGGCGGAGCATATACCCAGACTGAAATTCTCAGCTTCCAGGGATATGCAGCCTATATGCTGGGCGATGTGGACAATAGTAAAAGCGTTGGTCTGAATGACGCAATTATGATTATGCGTTATCTGGTCGATCTGGAAACTCTGGATTCGGTTCAGAAGCTTGCTGCCGATGTGGATAAAAGCAATAGCGTTGGTCTGAACGATGCAATCGTAATCATGCGTTATCTGGTCGATTTGGAAACATTTTAACGGAGGGAAACAAGCATGAAGAAAGCATTATCGGTTTTGCTTACTGTAGCCATGCTGTTCAGTTGCTTGAACCTGAGCGTCTTTGCTGCGAACAGTGCCAGCGACAGTGATAACAAAGTACAGTTTTCCATGGAAGTTGGAGAACTGGGTGAGGACAATGTAGTAGAGGTAAAAATCTCTATCACCCCGTCTTCTGAGTACACGACTTCCGGTGTGAACTTGAACCTTCTCTATGATGACAGCATGGTAGAGTGGGACAAGAACAACACCAAATCCTTCAACAGAAAAGTCGGAAAAAACACAATTTACTATGGTGTTTCTTTTTCCGATATCTATGGAGAGGCTTATACCGAGCCTACCCCGAATGTGAACACCACAACGGTCAATGGTTCTGCGGCTGTTGCGCTGAATCTTGCCGGCGATGCTACGTTTGGCATTACTGATGAAGTGTTCACAATTACGTATTATTTCAAAGCGCTCGATGCGGCTCTTGCCTCCGGCGGAGCTGCAGAGTTCACCCTCGTCACCAGCGGCAAAGAGGGCGGCAAAGACCTGTTTGCATACAATGCAGTTTATGACGTGGATCCGGACAACGGAACCAGCAAAAACCTGTCTATCGTTGCATTGAACGAGGATATTTCCGGTTCTTTGGCCATCCCCCTCACCGCCATCACCGTGACCGGTGAGGTCGCCACTCCCGTCAAGGGCAACGGTGACACCACCTCGCTTGCGACCAATTCCAAGAATGCCGAAGTGAGCTGCACCTGGTCTCCCGCGCTGGCAACCGGTGAAACCGGCCCGGTCTTCGCCGCCAGCACGGTGTATACCGCCACTGTTACCGTCACCCCTGCCGAGGGCAACGCCTTTGCGGACGACGCCACCTGCACCTATGAAGGCTCTTCCGGCCTGACCTTTGAGCGTCAGGGCGATGCTTTCGTTGCCACCAAGACCTTCCCGGCAACGCTGTACAAGGAAATCACCGCCATGGAGATCACCGCCCAGCCCACCAAGACCGTGTATGTGGACGGCGAGTCTTTTGATCCCGCCGGCATGGCTGTGACCGCCACCTATGACGACGGCACCACCGACACGGATTACACCAACTACACCGTTTCTCCCGATCCTCTGACCAAGGGCGATACCACCGTTACGCTGACCTCCAATGATAAGAGCAGCCTGACCGACACCGTCACCGTCACGGTCAACGGCAAAACGGTTACGCCCGGTGACTTCACCGTGGAGAATGTCACCGCCGAATACACCGGCAGCGATCTGTCCGATACGCTGAAAAAGCTGGTGGGCACCGACAAGTTTGACGGCGACGTCTTTATTGAGTTTTACCCGACCCCGGTTGTCGATGTGGGCGAGTACACCATCAAGGCCAAGGTCAACAATGACAACCACTATGCGGACATGGTGGATACCTTTATTGATATCGGTACCGCCACCGTCACCCCCAAGACGATTACCGTCACCATCGGCGATATCGCGGATCAGACCTACACCGGCTCCGCTATCGAGCCCGCCATTACCGTGACCCCCGCCAAGCTGGTGAAGGACACCGACTATACCGTGTCCTACTCCAACAACATTAACGCCGGCACCGCCACCGTCACCGTCACCGCCAAGGACGGCAGCAACTACACCTTCACCGAGGCGACCAAG
>CADBTM010000156.1 GCA_902797555.1 Oscillospiraceae bacterium | reverse complement strand
GAAGCCGTGACGGAGGAGGTAGGGCGATACCATATGGCTTGGAACAACCTCATCCGCCTCGCAGGCTCGGCACCTTCCCCGGAGGTGAAGGTCACCCTCCGGGGACGCCCCTCCCGTCTTGACGGGAGCCAGCGTTTATGATATAATTTGCGCCGTTGTCGGAACAGGAGGCTCCGACGCGACAAAAAAAGATCCCCTTTTACGGCGCTTGTGCGCCGCGCCGACGGGTGTCGGCGGCAGCGAAGGAAGCGGCAGGAGTGCCGCGACCGGAGCTATCAAATCCAAAGGGGTCCCCAAAAAATCGGAGATTTTTTGGGGGCAAAAAACAGTGAGTTCGAGACCTTCCTCACTTAAAACAAAACTAAAGGAGACAAAGAAAAATGAAAAACAACAAGACCCTCTATCTTACGCAGGGCGCGGCGGTGGCGGCACTGTATGTGGCGCTGACCTATCTGGCGGCGGCCATGGGGCTGGCCTCCGGCGATGTGCAGTTCCGGCTGTCCGAGGCGCTGACCATCCTGCCCTGCTTTTTCCCGGCGGCCATCCCCGGTCTGGTGATCGGCTGCCTGCTGGCAAACACCCTCACCGGGTGCGTCATCTGGGACGTGGTCTTCGGCACCGTCGCCACCCTTCTCGGCGCGCTGGGCACCCGCGCCCTGCGGAAAAACCGCTGGCTGGCCTGCCTGCCTCCCATCGTCAGCAATATGGTCATCGTGCCCTTCGTCCTGCGCTACGCCTACGGCGTTCCCGGCACCATCCCCTTTATGATGCTCACCGTGGGCATCGGCGAGGTGGTGTGCTGCGGCATTCTGGGCCAGCTGCTCTACACCGCTCTGGACAAGCAGCGCGGACGCATCAAATTTCTGGAAGACAAATAATTTTTTCATACAGCCTCCTGAGGAGCGGCGTTTGCCGCTCCTTTTTTTGCACAAAGGATTGTAAAACTTTCGGAAAACCGCCGCTTCCCGTTGCGGAACGGGGGAAAAAAGACTATAATCAAAGCAGATTACTGCAAGGAGGCGCAAGCAATGGAAGATATCATCATCCGGGGAGGAACGGTTTACGACGGAACGGGCGCAAAGGGCCGCCTCGCCGACGTGGCGGTAAAGGACGGCAAGATCACCGCCATCGGCGATCTCAGGGAGCTGCAGGCCGAAAAGGTCATCGACGCTGCCGGTCTGGCGGTGGCGCCCGGCTTTTTTGACGCCCACTGCCATTCGGACACCAGCTTTGTCCGGGACAGCAGTCACGCGGCCAAGCTGTATCAGGGCATTACCACCGAGGTGTGCGGACAGTGCGGCGCCAGCCCCTATCCCTACGCCCCCGACAAGGCCGACGAGGAGCATTGGCGCTGCGCCTCCTTTGCCGACTATGCGGACAAGTTTCAGCGGGAAGGCTGGCGCATGGGCACCAATCTGGCGCCTCTGGTGGGACACGGGCGCATCCGCGCCCACGTCATCGGCTATGCCGACCGTCAGGTGACCGACGCCGAGCTGGACGAGATGAAGGCCATCCTCCGGCGGGAGCTGGAGGCCGGCGCGTGGGGCATGTCGCTGGGACTGGAGTATTCTCCCGGCTGCTTTGCCGACCAGCACGAGCTGTGCGAGCTGGGCAAGGTGGTCAAGGAATATGACGCTCTGCTGCCCGCCCATCTGCGCAACGAGGGCGCGCTGCTGCCCCAGGCCATCGACGAGCTTTTGAACGTCGCCCGGGCTTCGGGCGCCCACGTCCACGTTTCTCACCTCAAGATCGACGATTACCGCCACCACGGCAAGGCGCCCCAGATCTGGAAGCAGCTGGAGGACGCCCGGGCAGAGGGCCTCAACGTGACGCAGGATCTCTATCCCTACACCGCGTCCTCCACTGGCCTGACCAACCGCGTGCCCAAGTGGTCGCTGGAGGGCGGCCCCGGCGCCATCGAAAAGGTGCTGGCAGGCCCGCGGCGTCAGGAGGTGCTGGACTTTATCCGGGAGAAATACTATTTCAACGCCGAGCGTGCGGAAACCGCCCTCATCAGCGATGAGCACGGCTTTTGGCCGGAGATCCGGGGCAAGACCCTGCGCTATGTGGCGGAGGAGCTGCTGCACACGGACTATCCCGAGGCGGCGGCCGAGATCCTCACCCGCACCCACGGCTCGGCCGACTGCACCTTCTTCGTGATGAGCGAGGAGGATATGCTCTATTTCCTCCGTCAGGACACCTCGGTGTGCTCCGACGGCTCGGCCTATCCCATCGACAAGAGCAAGATGGACAGCCTGCCCCATCCCCGCTCCTACGGCGCCATTGCCGAGTTTTTCCGCCTTGTGCGGGAAAAGGACATCTGCACGCTGGAGGAGGCGGTGCGCCGGGTGACCAGCAAGGCCGCCCATATGGTGGGCATGACCGACCGGGGCGTGCTCCGTCCCGGCCTTGCGGCCGACATCACCGTTTTCGATCCCGCCGTCATCGCGCCTCAGGCCACCTATCTGGAGCCTATCGCCCCCGCCAAGGGCGTGCACCATGTGATCCTGAACGGCGGCGTGGCGCTGGAAAACGGCGTCCAGACCGAGGAGCGTCTGGGCAGGATCCTGCGGAAAAACCGCTGAGAAGGAGAGACCGCATATGTACAACAAACGGCGCAAGCTTTTGTTTCTCGTCAACCCCCACGCGGGCAAGGAGGCCATCCGCGCCCCCTTTCTGCGGGTGATCGACACCTTTGTCAAGGCAGGCTACGAGCCCACCGTCTATCTCAGCCAGCGCAGCGGCGAGATCCCCGAGGTGGCCGCCCGGGAGGCGGGGGACTATGATCTGGTGGTGTGCTCCGGCGGCGACGGCACCCTCAACGAGACGGTCAACGGCCTGATGCGGGTGAACAATCCGCCCACGCTGGGCTATCTCCCCATGGGCACCACCAACGATTTTGCCGCAAGCCTGTGCCTCTCCCGGGATCCCGAGCTGGCGGCCGACGTGGCCGTTAGGGGCAGCACCATTTCGGTGGACGTGGGACGGTTCGGCGACGACTATTTCGCCTATGTGGCCGCCTTCGGCGCCTTTACCGATGTGCCCTACACCACCAGTCAGGATGCAAAAAACAATCTGGGCAAGCTGGCCTATGCGCTGGAGGTCATCCAGCGGCTGGGCAATCTGCCTTCTTACAAAGTGCGCCTCGAGCACGACGGCGGCGTGGTGGAGGATGAGATCCTCATCGGTCTGGTGAGCAACAGCAGCTCGGTGGCCGGCTTTGCCCTGGGCGATCTGCTGGACGTCTCCATGAACGACGGCCTGCTGGAGGTCACCCTTATCCGCAAGCCCGCCATGATGATCGAGCTTTCCCGGGTGATCAACTCTCTTCTGGTGGGCGAGCTGGACGAGGAGCTCATCCTCTCCGTCAAAACCCGCAAGCTGCGCATCACCAGCGATATCCCCATCCAGTGGACGCTGGACGGCGAGTTCGGCGGCAATCTGACCGACGTGGAGATCGAAAACATCCACCGCGCCCTGCGGGTCAACGTCTCTACCGAGCAGCTCGCCCTCAACCATCTGAAGGGGCTGGGCAACCATGGTTAACACCCGCTTCGGCCTGTGGGACGGCGTCGCCTGCGCCGTTGTGCTGGCGCTGGCACTGGCCATCGCTGTGGGGATCGGCGTCTCCGCAAAGGGCGACGTGCTCACCGTTGTGGTGAGCGTGGACGGAAAAACCGTCCTGCAAAAGCCCTTGGTGGGGACAGAGGGACATTTTCCCATCGAGGGCACCTATCCTCTGACGGTGTGCGTCAGCGGGGGACGGGTGTGGGTGGAGGACGCCACCTGCCCCGGACACGACTGCCAGAAGCAGGGCGCCGTTTCCGCCGCGGGACAAACGGTGGTCTGTCTGCCCGGACGGGTGACGGTGGCCGTCGTGGGCGACGGCGGCGCCGACGTGACGGTGGGCTGAGCCATGAAGATCACGGTACGAAAGATCGCGCTGTGCGCCGTGCTGACGGCGCTGGCGCTGGGACTGTCTTATGCCGAGCGGATGATCCCGCTGGGGCTGATCATCCCCCTGCCGGGCATCAAGCTGGGTCTGGCCAATGTGGTCACGCTGTTTGCGCTGTGCTTTTTGGGGGCGGGGTCGGCCTTTGCCATCCTGATCGCGCGGTGCTTTTTGGGCAGCTTGTTTGCAGGCAGCCTGAGCGGTCTGCTCTTTTCTCTGACGGGCGGAATGCTGGCCATGGCGGTGATGGCGCTGCTGCGCAAAAGCGGACGTCTGTCGGTGTACGGCGTCAGCGTCTGCGGCGCCGCCGCCCACAATATCGGGCAGATGTGCGCCGCCGTGGCGGTGATGCAGACGACGGCCGTGCTGTCCTATCTGCCCCTGCTTTTGTGCACCGCCGTGCCCGCCGGACTGATCACCGGGGCGGCATCCGCCGGCGTGTTCCGCGCCGTCCGGGCGTCGGGCATCCTCAAAAATCTGGAAAAGGAGAAGGGCGAATGAGATATCCCATCGTTTTGGCGGACGCCGACGACACGCTGCTGGACTTTACCCGTTCGGAAGCCTGCGCCATCCGGGACACCCTGCGCCCCTTCGGCGGCGATACCGAAAGGATGGCGGAGGAGTACAGCGCTATCAACAAGCAGTGCTGGCAGGCCTTTGAGCGGGGCGAGATCGAAAAGGAAGCCATGCTGGTGCACCGCTTTTCCCTGCTGTTTGAACGGTACGGCATCTCTGCCGACCCCAAACAGGCCAACGACGACTACCGCGCCAATCTGGGGGGCTATTCCTATGTGCTGCCTCAGGCGGAGGAGCTGTGCCGCAGGCTGAAGGTGCGGGGGCACAAGCTGTATATCATCACCAACGGCACCACCGCCGTCCAGACCCGCCGCTTTGCGGCCTCCGGGCTGGAGGGCTATGCCGACGGGGTGTTCATCTCGGAACAGCTGGGCGTGCAAAAGCCGGAGACCGGCTTTTTTGATTTGGTTTTTTCGGCGCTGGGCATGCCGGACAAAAGGGATTGCGTCATTCTGGGCGACAGCCCCACGTCCGATATGCTGGGCGGAGAACGATACGGGGTGGACACCTGCTGGTTCAATCCCCACGGAAAACCGGGCGGGGAGCGGTGGACGTATGAGATCCGCTCTCTGCTCGACTTTTTGCCCATCGCGGAAGGAGGGGCGTTATGACAGAATTGGAAACCCTGCAGGCATGGATCGACGAAGCGAAAAAGATCGTCTTTTTCGGCGGCGCCGGCGTGAGCACCGAATCGGGGGTGCCCGATTTTCGCTCGCAGGACGGACTGTACCGCCAGACGTGGAAGTATCCGCCGGAGACCATCCTCAGCCATACCTTTTTCCGGCAGAATACCCAGGAATTTTTTGATTTTTACCGGGCAAAAATGCTGCCTCTGGAGGCACAGCCCAATCCCGCCCACAAAAAGCTGGCCGAGCTGGAGGCGGCGGGCAAGCTGACCGCCGTCATCACCCAGAACATCGACGGCCTCCATCAGGCGGCGGGCAGCAAAAACGTGCTGGAGCTCCACGGCTCGGTGCACCGCAACTACTGCACCCGCTGCGGCAAGTTCTATGACGCGCGCTATATGAAAAAAGCCGCCGGCATCCCCCGGTGCGAATGCGGCGGCATCATCAAGCCCGACGTGGTGCTCTATGAGGAGAGCCTGGACGGCGCCACGCTGGAGCACTCGGTGGAGGCGCTGGAGGAGGCCGACCTGCTCATCGTGGGCGGCACCTCGCTGGCGGTCTATCCCGCCGCCGGGCTGATCCAGTATTTCGGCGGAAGGCACATCGTCCTCATCAACCGGGATCCCACCCCCTACGACCGGCGGGCGGATCTGATTCTGCGGGATCCCATCGGTCAGGTGCTGGAAAAGATCGAGGTGCGGTAAATGCTGCATATCGTGCTGTTGGAGCCGGAGATCCCCCAGAACACCGGCAACATCTCCCGCACCTGCGCCGTCACCGGGGCGGAGCTGCATCTCATCGGCCCCATGGGCTTTTCCATCGAGGATCGGTGGCTCAAGCGGGCGGGGCTGGACTATTGGAGCATGCTGACGGTGTGCTATTACGACAGCTGGGCGGACTTCCGGCAAAAGCATCCCGACGTGCGCCCGTGGATGGCCTCCTCCAAGGGGGCGAAAAGCTATTGCGACGTCACATACGAGCCCGATCCGTGGCTGCTCTTCGGCAAGGAGACCCACGGCCTTCCCGAGCCGCTCCTCCGCGCCGACTATGATCGGGCGGTGCGCATCCCCATGCGGGAGGGCGCCCGCTGCCTCAACCTGAGCAACGCCGTGGCCGTCATGGCCTATGAGGTCCTGCGGCAGCAGGGCTTTCCCGGCCTGACCGATCAGGGTCAGCTCACCGGACGGGCGGATTGACGGGGAACGCCTGCCCCTTGTCATACCCGCCAAAATGTTATGAAAAAACCCGGTTTTCTATCCGATTTAGACAAATTTGCCGGGGAATCATTAGAAAAACCGTTTTTACGGTTGAAAAAGGGAAAGGGGTATACTATAATCAAATCAAGCGGAAACTGCCGCTGAGGGAACCCCAAAATATAATGAAATGTGAGGGCTGCTGCAATGAATTACCACAAGAAAACGGTGCGTGACGTTGACGTTGCCGAAAAGAGAGTGTTTGTCCGCTGTGACTTTAACGTCCCGCTGGACGACAACGGTGAGATCACCGACGATATTCGTATCCGCGGCGCGCTGCCTACCATCCGTTATCTGCTGGGAAAGAAATCAAAAATCATCCTCTGCTCCCATCTGGGACGTCCCAAGGGAAAGGTCAACCCCAAGATGAGCCTCAAGCCGGTGCAGAAGCGTCTGGAAGAGTTTTTGGGCATCGAGGTGCCCATGGCCGACGATATCGTGGGACCCCACGCCAAGGCCATGGCTGCCGCGCTCCAGCCCGGCCAGGTGATGCTGCTGGAAAACATCCGCTTCCGCCCCGAAGAAGAAAAGAACGATCCCGCCTTTGCCAAGGAGCTGGCCTCCATGGCAGATGTATTTGTCAACGACGCCTTCGGCACCGCCCACCGCGCCCACGCCTCCACCGCAGGCATCGCCGCCTATCTGCCCTCTGTGTGCGGATTTTTGGTGTATGACGAGCTGTACACCATGGGCAAGGCCATGGAAAATCCCCAGCATCCCTTCGTCGCCATTCTGGGCGGCGCCAAGGTGGACGAAAAGCTGGGCCTGATCGAGCGCCTGCTGATGGAGCATTGCGACTACGTCCTCATTCTGGGCGGCATGAGCTACACCTTTATGAAGGCCAACGGCGGCACCATCGGCGATTCTCTGTGCAACGACGCCATGCTGGACACCGTCCGCGGCCTGGAGGAAAAGGCCGAGGCCGTCGGCGCAAAGCTGATGCTCCCCCTGGACAACATCGTTGCCGACCGCTTTGCCAACGACGCCAACATCATGTGCGTGCAGAGCGGCCACATCCCCGACGGCTTTATGGGCATGGACATCGGCCCCAAGACCATCGAGGTCTATACCAAAATCATCGAACAGGCGCGCACCGTGGTGTGGAACGGCCCGGCCGGCGTCTTTGAGATGCCCAACTTTGCCAACGGCACCCGCGCCATCGCCACTGCCGTGGCCAATTCCAAGGGCATTTCCATCATCGGCGGCGGCGACAGCGCCGCGGCCATCGACCAGATGGGCTTTTCCCGCAAGGTCACCCATATCTCCACCGGCGGCGGTGCATCCCTGGAGTTTTTGCAGGGACTGGAGCTGCCCGGTATCGCCTGCCTGGAGGACGAGGACTAAAAGAAGGCGAAAACTATGAACCTGAGATACCGAAAAACCATCATCGCAGGCAACTGGAAGATGAACCTCAACGCCGAGGCGGCAAAGCAGTTCATCGCCCAGCTCAAGCCGCTGGCCGCTGAGGCAAAGTGGTGCGACGTGGTGCTGTGCGTGCCTTTTTTGCAGATCCCCGCGGCGGTCAAGGCCGCCAAAGGCACCAAGATCGCCATCGGCGCCCAGAACTGCCACTTTGAGACCAAGGGCGCCTACACCGGCGAGATCTCCTGCGCCATGCTGGCCGAGGCCGGGGTGAAATACGTCATCATCGGCCACAGCGAGCGCCGGCGGGACTGCGGTGAGACTGACAGGCTGGTGAACCAAAAGGTGCTGGCCGCCCTGCAGGCCGGTCTTCGCCCCATCATCTGCGTGGGCGAGACGCTGGAAATGCGGGACAACGGCGTGACCCTCGATCTGGTGCGCATGCAGGTCAAGGTGGCGCTTCGCGGCGTGATGCAGGATCAGCTGCGGCGGGTCACCATCGCCTACGAGCCCATCTGGGCCATCGGCACCGGCTATACCGCCACGGCAGAGCAGGCCGGCGAGGTGGGCGGATGCATCCGGGAGGTTCTGCGGCAAAACTACGGCGCCCGCGCGGCGCGCAGCGTCTCCATTCTCTATGGCGGAAGCATGAACACCTCCAACGCGGCGACGCTGCTGGCGCAGCCCGACGTGGACGGAGGCCTGATCGGCGGAGCTTCGCTCAACGCGGAGAGCTTTGGAAAAATCATTGAGGCGGCGAATCAAGAATGAACAAAAAACCTTTATTGCTGATGATCCTCGACGGCTGGGGCAAGGCTCCGGCCTCCCCGGCAAATGCGGTGACCACGGCCAGGACCCCCGTTCTGGACGAGCTGTTCCGCACCTGCCCCAACGCCCTGATCGAGTGCTCCGGGCTGGCCGTCGGTCTGCCCGCGGGACAGATGGGCAACAGCGAGGTGGGGCACACCAACATCGGCGCGGGCAGAGTGGTCTATCAGGAGCTGACCCGCATCACCAAATCCATCGGCGACGGGGATTTCTTTGAAAATCCCACCCTCACCCATGCCGTCGAGCTGGCCAGACAGCGGGGCGGCAACGTTCATCTGATGGGTCTGCTGTCCGACGGCGGTGTGCACAGCCACATCACCCATCTGTTCGCCCTCATCGACCTGTGCGCCAGACACGGCGTGCAGCCGGTGGTGCATTGCTTTTTGGACGGGCGGGACACCCCGCCCGAGAGCGGCCTTTCCTACGTCCGCGCGCTGGAGGAAAAGCTGCGCGCCTGCGGCGGCAGGATCGGCGTGGTCTCCGGCCGGTTTTACGCCATGGATCGGGACAAGCGCTGGGAGCGTCTGGAGCGCGCCTACGACGCGCTGGCACGGGGCGTCGCCCCGCGGGCGGAAAGCGGCTCGGCTGCCGTGCAGGCCAGCTATGACAAGGGCGTGACCGACGAGTTTGTGGAGCCGGTCATCGTCTCGGACGACCCCATCCGCCACGAGGACAGCGTGATCTTCTTCAACTTCCGCCCCGACCGTGCGCGGGAGATCACCCGGGCGCTGTGCGACGACGATTTCGACGGCTTTTCCCGGGAAAAGGGCGCCATCCGTCCCCATTACGTCTGCTTTACCCAGTATGACGCCACCATGCCCAACGTGGAGGTGGCCTTCAAGCCCCAAAAGCTCACCCGGATCTTTGGCGAATACATCGCGGAGCAGGGGCTGACCCAGCTGCGCATCGCCGAAACCGAAAAATACGCCCACGTCACCTTCTTTTTCAACGGCGGCGAGGAGCGGGTGTTTGAAGGGGAGGACCGGGTGCTCATCCCCTCGCCCAAGGTGGCGACCTACGATCTCCAGCCGGAGATGAGCGCCTATCTGGTGGCGGAGGAATGCGCCGCCCGCATCGAAAGCGGCAAATACGACGTGGTCATCCTCAACTTTGCCAACTGCGACATGGTGGGACACACCGGCGTGTTTGACGCCGCCGTCAAGGCGGTGGAGGCGGTGGATACCTGCGTGGGCACGGTGATCGCCGCCCTGCGCAAAATGGGCGGGACCGCCCTCATCACCGCCGACCACGGCAATGCCGAATGCATGGAGGAAAACGGAATCCCCTTTACCCAGCACACCACCAACCGGGTGCCCATCCTTCTGGTGGACGGCGGCGACGCCATCCGGGACGGCGCCCTGTGTGACATTGCTCCCACCATGCTCCGCCTGCTGGGCCTGCCCCAGCCGGAGGAAATGACGGGAACATCCCTGATCGACTGAAATAAACCTGTTTATAAACGGAGGAAATGGCTATGAAGAAGTTTTTGGAAATCATCGACGTGGTTGGCCGTGAGATCATGGACAGCCGCGGCAACCCCACCGTGGAGGTGGAGGTCTATGTGGAAGACGGCCTGAACACCTACTGCGGCCGGGCGGCAGTGCCCTCCGGCGCTTCTACCGGCGTTCACGAGGCGCGTGAGCTGCGGGACGGGGACAAGAGCCGCTATCTGGGCAAGGGCGTCCTCAAGGCAGTGGACGCGGTGAACACCGAGCTGGCGGACGCCGTTATCGGCCTCAACGCCATGGATCAGGCCCTCATCGACAAGACCATGATCGAGCTGGACGGCACCCCCAACAAGGATCGCTTTGGCGCCAACGCCATTCTGGGCGTGTCTCTGGCCTGCGCCAAGGCCGCTGCCGAGGCGCTCGGTCTGCCCCTCTATTCCTATATCGGCGGCCCCAACGCCAAGACTCTGCCCGTGCCCATGATGAACATCCTCAACGGCGGCGCCCACGCCACCAACAACGTGGACATTCAGGAGTTTATGGTCATGCCCGTGGGCGCAAAGAGCTGGCGGG
>CADBTM010000155.1 GCA_902797555.1 Oscillospiraceae bacterium | reverse complement strand
GCATTGTAGCCGATAGCGGTCAGCAGCATCTTGGCGACCTCAGCGGCAGAGATCTTGTCGCTGGGACCAAAGGTGCCGTCACCGCGGCCGGCGACCAGATTGGTCACGGCGCAGTAGTTGATGTAGCCCTCAGCCCAGTGGCCGGCGGGAACATCGGTGAACAGATTGCCGTTGGTGTAGTTCTTACCACCGTCGTCATTGCCGTAGTTCAGGATGACGTAGATCATCTTGGCCACGGAAGCACGATCGATGCCCTCGTTGGGAGCGAAGGTACCCTCGGCATTGACGCCCTTCATGATGTTAAGGACAGTCAGCAGCTCGACAGCGTCTCTTGCATCTTCGTTGATGTTGGCAACATCCTGATACTTGTCCTCAAGATAGCCAGCAAAAGCGGAGACGGAGAGAACCATTGCCAGAGCCAGAGTCAGCGCGAGCAGTTTCTTCAGAGTGCTCATAGGTTTGTTCCTCCTAAAAATTTTCTCGGATGCGGAACTCCCATTTTCTTCCATTCTTCGTGCGCAGAAGAATAGCAGAATCTGGTAATTCTGATCCTGCACTCAGTCTACCAACACTCCCAAAAAATGTCAATCGTTTTGCCGGAGATGTAACATAACTGTAATATTCTTCCAGAATATGACAGAAAATCCCAGTCCGGATTCCGGATGGGATTTTCTTTATCGAATCAAAACAGGTGATTCCCCTTATTTTTTCTTCCTTTTGTGGGCGTTTTTCCGCCGTTCGGTGGTTTCATCCACCTTTTTCTGATATTCCTTTACCGTGGGGACGCCCTTCACCTCCAGAAACGCCACCACCTGCGGCACCTGCTCGGGGGTGAGCTCCATCACGCCCTCCCGGGTCAGCTTGGAAAGGTGCAGCACCGGCTTGTTCCCGTCGGGGTTGTCGATGACATAATAGGCCGCCCGGTCATAGCGGATAAACCGTCCGCCGCAAAACATGCCGTTCTCCCCCAGGGCCGTCCCGCCCAGCAAAAAGGCGATGCACACCGCCGCCAGCAGCACGACCACCGGCCAGCGCTGGCTCAGATCGCCTATGCGCCACACGGCCAGCGCCAGCAAAATGCCCAGCAGCGCCGCCGAGGCGGTTTTTGCAGGCACCTTGCCCCGGATGACGGCGGATTTGATCTGCCGGAAGATGAGCAGCATCTGATAGACCAGCAGCACTGCCGCAATGGTGATCAGGATATAATCGAACTGTGTCACAGCGCATCCCCCTCCTGCAGATCGTCCAGACTCCATTCAAACGCCGGAGCAAACTCCTTCATATAATAGTCCGCCTCCGGCATGCCCATGGCGGCGATGGCCGCCTTGGTCTGGGCTGCCGCCCGGCGAAACTCCATGTTTCCGCCCTTGAGCTCCTCCACACATTTGATATAGGCGCTGATCTTGTCGGCCGCCTTGACATAGCGGTAAAGCTCGGGGTTGTCGGTCTCAAAATCAAACAGCAGCTTGTAATGGGGACGCAGCCCCTCGGGAAGCATGCGCAGCAGGCTGCCTCCGGCGGCCTTTTCGATGGACTTGTAGGCCGTGCTGATCTCCGGATTGTTGTATTTCACCGGAGTGGGCAGGTCGCCGGTGAGGATCTCCGGCGCGTCGTGAAAGAGCGCCACCGCCGCCACCTGACCGGGATCCACGTCCCGACCGAACTGCTCCTTGCCGATCAGCGCCAGCGCGTGGGCAGTCACCGCCGTGTCAAAGCTGTGCTCCGCCAGATTTTCCTGGGTATTGTTGCGCATGAGCCCCCACCGCGTGATATTGCGCATTCGGGTCATCATGGCGAAAAAACCGTTTTTGCTCATAGCCTTTTCTCCGTACTCTGTTTTTCTGTTTCCTATTATAAGGAATCCCCCGCCTGTGCGCAAGAGGGATTTCCTTTCATTTTTCTTACAATGCGCGCCATTCCTCCGGCTTGAGCCGTGCGTGGCCGTCGATGGCGGCGTCCAGCTTGTCCAGCATGGCCTGTCTGTCCCGGTTGAGCGTCCCCCGCAGGGAGAGATAATTGGAGGCGTGATTCATGCGGAAAACGCTTCCCTCGGTGTCCAGATGCTCCACCAGCAGACGGGTCTCCCGCAGGATGATGCCGCTGTCGGGCACGACAAAGCGCCCCTGCTGCACCCAATCCCACAGCGGTGTGCCCGGCTCGACCATCAAGGTGAGCAGCCCGATATATTCCGCGCCCATGGCGCTGAGGGCGTCGCCCGTCCGGGCGGCATGCTCCCGCCACAGCTCCGTGCCCCCCAGACCGGAGATGGCGGTCACAGAAAGGGCGATACCGCTCTCCCGCACCTTGCGCCCCGCTGCCACGATCTCGGCGGCAGAGTGTCCCTTGCGCATTTTTTGCAGCACGGCGTCGCAGCCCGATTCCAGCCCCATATACACCATCTGCAGGTTTTTCCGCCGCAGACGGGTCAGCTCCGCCGGGGTGCGCTTCTGAATGCTCCCCGGGGAGGCGTAACAGGTCACCCGTTCACATTCGGGAAACAGCCGGGCGATCTCGTCCAGAATGGTCTCCAGCTGGTCGGCCGGACGGATGAGGGCGTCGCCATCGGCGAGAAAGACCCGCCCCACCCGACTGTAATACTGCCGCGCCAGCGCAAAGTCCTCCAGAATCTCCTCCATGGGGCGCAGTTCAAAGCGTTTTGCCTTGTACATGCTGCAAAAGGCGCAGGTGTTGTGGCTGCATCCATAGGTCACCTGCACGATCAGACTGTGCGCCTCGGAGGGCGGACGGTACACATCACCCTTATATCGCATGGTCTTCCCTCTCTTCTTTGAACACTTTGTTGAACCTCATTATACCATATCCCGAAAAAAAGTCAAAATCGCCGAAAGAGGCGATTTTGCTTTGAGATTGTTTTTGGCCGTTCCCTGTGTGGGAATGGGCAAAAACACTTTGGCCCGCCGGCTTTTTCCGCAGAAAAAGCGGCGAAACCGGCTCGCAAGCCGGAGCCTTTCTGTCAAAGAAGCCCAGCGAAGCGGGTTCTTTGACATGCTCAAAAAATAAAATCGCCCGAAGGCGATTTTATTTTTTATTCTTTTTTTGCAGCTTATTTCCGCACAGGGCCAAACTCGCACTTGTCGGCGTTCATCCGGAACAGGCGTCCCATGGGGAGAGACATGCTGGGATGGCAATGTCCGCAGGTGACGCCCACGATGGTGGGCTTGCCGGCGGGAACGATGAGCTCGTCAAAGACCTGCTCCAGCGTCAGGCCGGTCTTGGGCTCGCCCTTTTCCTCACAGTCGGTAAAGGCGCCCAGTAGGATGCCCGCGGCGTCGTCCAGCTTGCCGGCGTTGCGCAGGTTGGTCAGCATGCCGTCCACCTTGTAGGGGGGCTCGTTGACCTCTTCGATAAAAAGGATCTTGCCCTTGGTGTCGATCTCGAAGGGGGTGCCCAGCGAGGCGGCGATCAGCGAAAGGTTTCCGCCGCACAGACGGCCCTTCGCCTTGCCGGAGACCAGAGTTGCCCGGCCTTCGTTGGCGGGATTCTCATAGTCGATGGTCTCTCCAAAGAGCATCGCCTTGACATACTTCATGCTGTAATCGTCCAGCGGATCGTTGTCGGCAGTGCCCCACGCGCCCACCATGGGCATGTGGTAGGACTCCATGCCGCCGATCTGGTTGAGGGCGGTGAGCATGGCGGTGACGTCGCTGTAGCCGCCGAAGAACTTGGGATGCTTGCGGATGTTTTTCCAGTCCAGCAGAGGCAGGACGCGGTGGAAGCCATAGCCGCCCCGGGTGGTGACGATGCCCTTGATGCTGTCGTCGTCAAAGGCGGCGTTGATGTCGGCGGCGCGGACGGCGTCCGTTCCGGAGAGGAAACCGTGTCTGGCGGTGGCGCTGGGATAAAGCACCGGCTCGAGGCCGAGGGCGCGGACGTTTGCGCACAGCTCCTCCGGCGTTTTGGAGGTGGGGCTGGAACCGCACAAAACGGCCAGCTTGTCGCCGGGATGCAGAGATTCGGGTCGTTTCATAGTCAATCTCCCTTTCTAAGGAAATCGGGGAGCCGCACACGGCTCCCCGAAGTGGGTAACATGCTTATTTGTTTTCGATGGCCTTCTTGAACTCCTCGATCAGCAGCGGAGTGACCTTGAACAGGTCGCCCACGATGCCATAATCGGCGATCTCGAAGATGGGGGCGTTCTCGTTCTTGTTGACGGCGATGATGCACTCGGAATCGGACATACCGGCCTTGTGCTGGATGGCGCCGGAGATACCCAAAGCGATGTAGATCTTGGGACGGACGGTCTTGCCGGTCTGGCCAACCTGATGGTCAGCAGTGATCCAGCCAGCGTCCACGCAGGCACGGGAGGAGCCCACAACGCCGTGCAGAACGGCAGCCAGCTCTTCCGCCAGCTTGATGCCGCCGGCGACGTCCTTGGAAATGCCGCGGCCGACAGAGACGATCACCTCGGCGCCGGTCAGGTCGACCAGCTGACGGGCTTCCTTGACCACGTTCAGAACCTTGGTGTGGATGTCGGACTCATGCAGCTCGAACTTGGGCTTGGTGACCAGCACGTTGTCGGCGCGCTTCTGATCGAAGGGAGCCTTCTTCATAACGCCGGGACGGACGGTGGCCATGCAGGGACGGAAGCGGGGGCAGATGATGGAG
>CADBTM010000154.1 GCA_902797555.1 Oscillospiraceae bacterium | reverse complement strand
TCGAGCAGGCCAACGCCGGCATCACCGAGCTCAAGGAAAAGGTGGACGCTCTGGTGGTCATCCCCAACGAGCGCCTCAAGCTGGTGTCCGACCAGAAGATCACCTTCCAGAATGCCTTTGAGGTGGCCGACAACGTGCTGCGTCAGGCGGTGCAGAGCATCTCCGAGCTGATGACCGTTCCCGGCCTGATCAATCTGGACTTTAACGACGTGGCCACCATCATGCGCAATGCCGGCTTTGCCCACATGGGCGTCGGCCGCGCCTCTGGCAAGGAGAAGGCCGTGGAGGCCGCAAAGATGGCCATCGAGAGCCCCCTGCTGGAGACCAGCATTTCCGGCGCCCGGGGCGTGCTGCTCAACATCACCGGTTCTCCCGATATGGGTCTGGAAGAGGTGGAGCAGGCCGCCGCTATGGTGCAGGAAGCTGCCCATCCCGATGCACATATCATCTTCGGCGCCGCCATCGACGAAAGCCTGGACGACGAGATCCGCATGACCGTGGTTGCCACCGGATTTGACGAGCAGCCCTCCGGCCTTGCCAAGCCTTCCGTCACTGCTCCCGTCGAGCCCGCAAAGACCGAGACCGAGCCTGCCAAGCCCGCCGAGGCTCCCGCCGCTGCCGATCCCAAGAACGACGTGGAGGTGCCCGACTTTATCAACAAGATCCGCGAGCCCGCCCCCAAGGCCGCCGAGACGCCCCGCGCCGTCGCCGAGGACGCCCAGCCCGCCAAGAAAGAGAGCAAAAAGCGGGAGAACGATCCCTTTGACGACATCCTGAACATGTTCCGCTCGAAAAACTGACAACCAATAAAAAACGCCTGCCGAACGGCAGGCGTTTTTTTATTCTAACTATTGCAGGTCTTCTTTCAACACCGCATAGAGCACGGCGTCGTGAAAGACCCCGTCCTTGCAGTATTTTTGTCTGGCGTAGCCCTCCCGCTTCATGCCGGACTTTTCCATCACCCGGCCGCTGGCGGGGTTTTCCGCAAAGTGGTCAGCCTCCACCCGGTTGAGACCCAGCTCTTCAAAGCAAAACCGGATCACCCGGGTGAGCACCTCGGTCATATATCCCTTGCCCCAAGCCTGCTTTGCGATGTAATAGGCCACCTCGCCGCCGCTGTGCCGCCGGTTGACCGTCAGGGAAAACCGCCCGATGGGCTTGCCGTCCTCCCGGATGCACCACTGGAAGTAATCCTCCTCGGTGTCATATTTTTCCACGATCCGGCGGATCATCCCTTCATATTCCTCATAGGGCTGGTTGGGGTGGAGCAGCAGGTTGCGGCACACCTCCGGGTCGGAGAGCCATTTTGCCGTGTCGGCAACGTCGTCCATGGTAAAGCGATCCATGGTGAGATGGGGCGTGAGCAGCAAAGGCGTGTTTTCCATAGAATCACCTCAGAACAGCAGTTGTACCGCCGCGCCGCACAGGGCGGCGATCAGATAGAGCGTAACGATGATCTGGATATTTTCCCGTTTGCTTTTGTTCATCCGCAGCAGCACCGCCAGACCGATGCCTGCCCCCGAGCACAGCCCCGCCAGACAGGAGCCAAAGCTCAGACTGCCCGCCAGATACAGCTGGGTCAGCATGACGGAGGCGGCGCAGTTGGGGATCAGGCCGATGAGGGCGGCGATAAAGGGCTGGAGGATCGACCCGCTGAGCAGGATGGAGGCGATGCGCTCCTGACCCAAAAGCTCGATGGCGCCGTTGAGCAGCAGGTTGAGCAGCAGGATATACAGCAAAATGTGGGTGGTGTGCCACAGAGCGGGCTTTAAGATGCCGCTCTCCTCGTCACAGCCGCAGTTTTCACACAGATCGTACAGCTCCCGGGGACGTCCCCATTTTTTCAGCACAAGGTCGATGGCAAAGCCGGCGATGACGCCGATGACCACCTTGCACAAAATGAGGGGCAGGATCATCCGCCGTCCCTCGGACGAGCCGATCATCAGCGGAAGCGCCTCGTCGGAGGTGGACAGAAAGACGGCGATCAGCGTGCCTCGGGTCACCAGCCCTGCGGCATACAGGTTGGAGGCGGCGGCGGAAAAGCCGCACTGGGGAACGCACCCCAGCACCGCACCCACCAGCGGCCCCAGCTTGCCCACCGTTTGCAGGCGGGATTCCATTTTTTCCGAGATATGATGCTCGGCGGCCTCCATCAAAAGATAGGCCACGAACAAAAAGGGCAGCAGCTTGACCGTGTCGATCAGCGCGTCCTTGAAAATGTCAATGATGCGTTCCCAATCCATGAAACAGACCTCTCTTGCGCATAGTCCTTATATTATATCAGAGAGGCCGTCCATGCGCAAGAGTTTTTTATTTTGTCAGCAGCCGCAGGATCTGCACCGCGTTGGCCGCCGCGCCCTTGCGGAGCTGGTCGCCGCAGCACCACAGGGAGATGCCGTGGGGATCGGTGAGATCCTTGCGCACCCGTCCCACCCAGACGGTATCTCCCCCCGAAACGTCCAGCGGCGTGGGATAATCCCGTCCGTCGATATCCTGCGCAAGGGCACAGCCGGGAAAGCTGCGGATGGCGGCCTCGGCCGCCCGGACGCTGAGTACGTCCTCGGTGCGCACGGTGACGGCGATGGAATGACTGCGCATCACCGGAACCCGGACGCAGGTGCAGGTGACGTTCAGCCGGGGCAGGTGGAGGATACGCCGCCCCTCGTTCTGCATCTTCATCTCCTCGGCGGTATAGCCGTTTTCCAGCCGTTCCCCGATGTGGGGAATGACGTTGCAGGCGATGGGAGCGGGAAAGACCTTGGAAGAAAGGGCTTCCCCCTTTGCCAGGGCGAGGGTTTGCTCCTTCAGCTCGGTCAGGCCGCCCTGTCCGGCGCCCGAAACCGCCTGATAGGTGCAGGCGTTCATGCTGACGATGGGGGACAGAGCGCACAGCCCCGCCACGGCCACCATGGTGATGATGGTGGAGCAGTTGGGGTTGGCGATGACGCCGTGATGGGAAAAGGCGTCGTCCCCATTGATCTCGGGCACAACCAGAGGAACGTCATCCTCCATGCGGAAGGCCGAGCTGTTGTCGATATATACCGCGTTGGATGCGCGGATGGCGGGGAGCAGTTCCCGGGAAAGACCCGAGCTCACCGCACCCAAAACAAAATCCATTCCGGAAAAAGCCTTCTCAGTCACCGCCTGTACGGGGATGTTTTCCCCGCGGAAGGGAACGGTGCTGCCCGCGCTTCGGGCGCTGGCCAGAGGCAAAAGACGGCGCACCGGCAGGTCATATTCCTCCAGCACCCGCAGCATTTCCCGTCCCACGGCGCCGGTGGCGCCCAGAACGGCAAGGTCAAAGCGTTGCATAGTTGCTCCTTTCTCTCATCCGGCAAAACCGTGATACAGCACACGGATCGCCGTCTCATAGTCCCGATTGTCCACGCCCACGATGATGGACAGCTCATCCGCCCCTTGGGCGATGGTGCGGATGTTGATGCCGCTTTCGCCCAGCGCCCGGAAAAGCTGGCCGGAGATGCCGGGGCGGGAGGTCATCTTTCGTCCTACGGCGGCCACAAGGGCAATGCCGTCCTGCACGGAGATGTCGTCGGGACGGCACCGCTTTTCCAGTTCGCCCGTCAGGGCATACAGTCCTTCGCCCAAAGCGGCAGTTGACGCCACCAGCGAAAAGGAATCCAGCCCCAGCGTCACATGCTCCACCGGGGCGTGAAAGCCCTCAAAGATTTCCAGCGCCTGACGCAGGGTAGGGGAAAGCTCCATATCCCGCTTGCGCAGGGTGAGGATGGTAAAATTGCGCCTTCCGGCAATGCCGGTGATAAAGCGCTCGGGAGTATCCTCCTCTTCCACATGCTCCACGATCAGGGTGCCCGGGTGGGCAGGGTCGTTGGTGTTGCGGATGTTCAGCGGGATGCCCAGCTCCTTCACCGGGCGCACAGAGCCCTCGTGGAGCACCGACGCCCCCATAAAGGCCAGTTCCCGCAGCTCGCCGTAGGTGATCCGGGGGATGGGGGAGGGATGCTCCACGATCCGCGGGTCGGCCATGAGGATGCCCGAAACGTCCGTCCAGTTTTCGTACACCTCCGCCCGGACGGCGGCAGCCGCCAGCGCTCCGGTGATATCGCTGCCGCCCCGAGGCATGACCCGCACCCGCCCGGAGGGCGTTTTGCCGTAAAAGCCGGGAATGACGATGCGCCCGTGCTCCTCGGCGGCCTGCCGGATGGCGGCGTCGGTCTTCTCCCGGTCAATCTGCCCGTCGGGAGCAAAAAAGACACAGTCGGCGGCATCCACAAAGGCATATCCCAGATACTCCGCCAGCAGCAGGGAGGTGAAATACTCTCCCCGGGAAACCAGCGCGTCCACCGGGGTGTCGGCGCTCAGCCCGCGGCAAAAGTCTTCCCACAGGGCGTCCACGTCCACACGCAGTCCCAGCTCGGCGCGAATATCGGAAAATCGCGCTCCGATCTGGGAAAGGATGCTGTCACAGGGAACGCCGTAGGTGAGGTGGGCGTGACAGAGATACAGCAGATCGGTCAGCTTGTGATCTCCCGCAAACCGCTTGCCAGCCGCCGACGAAACCACGATGCGGCGCTGAGGGTCGGCTTCCACGATGGACTTTACCTTTTGAAATTGCCCGCTGCCCGCCACCGACGAGCCGCCGAACTTGCATACCTTCCACATAGTTTATGCCTCCGTTCCCGCAAAAAAGACCTCCCCCCGCTTCCGCCATTCTGCGGCGAGGGCGTGAATCCCGGCGGGGGAGCAGGGCTGCTTGTACCAGCCGGAAACCTGCGTCCCCGGTCTGCGTTCCTCCTCCAGGGCGGGAAGGGCGCAGGCATCGCCGAAAAGATAGTACCGGCGGACAGCGCCGCTGTTGTTCGTCTGCACCTCCCGGCATGCGGGAGAGAGCATCTCGCCGCACCCGGCCTCGATCTCCAGCAGATCCCGCAAAACGTTGGATGCGGTGGGGGCGCCTCCCGCGCCTGCACCCGAAAAGGCGACCCTGCCCGAGCTGCAGCCCTCCGCCCACGCATAGTTGCCGCTGCCCGTCACGCGGGCTTCGGCGGCGCTGAGGGGAAATACCGTGGGCTCCACAAAGGCACAGAGCCCGTCCGCGGTCATGGCGCCTTTGGCGCACAGGCGAACGGTCAGCCCACGGGCGCGCAGGTCGGCGGCGCTATCGGGCGAAAAGGCGCAGATTCCCTCCCGCAAAATGCCGTCCGGCGAAGGCAGCGCGTCAAAGGCCACAGCGCAGGCCAGCGCCAGCTTGCGGGCGGTGTCCGTCCCGTTCAGATCGTCGGTGGGATCGGCTTCGGCATAGCCCAGCGCCTGCGCCCGACGAACGGCGTCCGGGATGCTTTGCCCGCCATTTTCCATGGAGGAGAGGATAAAATTGGTGGTGCCGTTGAGGATGCCGCC
Source organism: Oscillospiraceae bacterium (assembly GCA_902797555.1). Lineage (GTDB taxonomy): Bacteria > Bacillota > Clostridia > Oscillospirales > Butyricicoccaceae > UBA4644. The sequence continues at coordinate 1,008 of CADBTM010000154.1, read as the reverse complement.
CAGGTTGGTTATCCCGCCCTCACTGTCCCGCGCCAGCGCCAGATGTCGCAGATAGGGCAGCGCGCCGCCGCAGGCGGCGGTAAAGCGAAAGGCCACGTTGTTTTCCCGGGCCAGCGCCGCCAGCGCGAGACCGTGGGCGGCCACCAGCGCCTTGTTGGCTGTCACCAGATGCTTGCCCGACCGGAGGGCCGCCTTGGCATAGGAAAAGGCAGGCTCGATCCCGCCCAGCACCTCCACCACGGCGTACACGTCCTCCCCCGCCAGCAGCGAGGAAGGGTCGTCGGTGTGAAAGGGGAGCGCAGCCTTGCCCTTTCGCACCAGCACGCCGCCCAGCGAAAGCCGCTCTGACCCAAGCAAAAGCTCGGTTACCGCCTTGCCCACCGTTCCGTATCCCAGCACAGCCACCTTCATATGCGATCCTCCGAAATTTTTATTGTCCGCGTATAAAAAACACTTGTATTTTTGATGGAAACAGTGTATCATAGAATATGACAGAAAACAAGGGTTTTCTTTTGTGCAATCTGTCAGAAATCTGGGGTACGGAGGGGTTTTCTATGCTGGAAAACTATCTGATCATTCACAAGAGCATTCTTCCCGACTATTACGACAAGGTGCTGGCTGTGCGCCATCTGCTGGAGGAGGGCAAGGTGCGGGAAATCAGTCAGGCCGTGCGGCAGGTGGGCATCTCCCGCAGCACGTATTATAAATATAAGGACTTTATCCTGGAACCCTCGGAGATGGCCAACGGACGCAAGGCGGTGCTGTCCATGCTGCTCGTGCACGAGACCGGCGTGCTCAGCGCCCTGCTTACCGCCATTTCCGAACGGGGCGGCAGCGTTCTCACCATCAATCAAAGCGTCCCCATCCACAACAAGGCCGCCGTCACGCTGACGCTGGACGTGAGCGGCATGCAGATTACCATGGCGCAGCTCCTCGACGTTTTGGGACGCACCCCCGGCGTGGAAAACCTGCGGCTCATCGCCGTGGAATAATTGTCGCCTGACAGGC
>CADBTM010000153.1 GCA_902797555.1 Oscillospiraceae bacterium | reverse complement strand
TGAGGGCGAACAGCTGGAACAGCCCGAAAAACACCACGATGGGCGCCAGCGAAAGGGCGATCTCCTTGAGATAGGTGGGGATGCCCACCCGGAAAAGGGTCCACAGCTCCACCGAATCGGAGATCTCGGGGAGTATGGGCGCCACATAGGCGCTTTCGAGGGGACGATAGATCATGCCGAGGATCATCACCGCCAGCACCGGCCCGATGGAGCACAGCGCCACCAGACCGAAGGAGTCGTCGGCGGCATGGCGGTCGCTTCGGACGGCGGAGATACCGACGCCCAGCGCCATGATAAAGGGCACGGTCATGGGTCCGGTGGTGACGCCGCCCGAATCAAAGGCCACGGCGATAAAGCTTTTTGGAATGAAGCACATCAGCAAAAAGGTCAGCGCGTAAAAGCCCACCAGCATATGGGGCAGGGCGATGCTGAACAGCATACGCAGCAGGGCGACCACCAGAAAGAGCCCCACGCCCACGGCCACGCAGACGATCAGAGTGGCGTTGGGGATGGAGGGAACCTGCTGTGCCAGCACCTGCAGGTCAGGCTCGGAGATGGTGATGATAAAGCCCAAAATAAAGCTGAGCAAGATCACCAGCCACAGCTTGCGGCTGCGGGTGATGGCGGTGCCCACCCGTTCGCCCATGGGGCTCATGGAGGTCTCTGCGCCCAGGGTAAAGAACATGATGCCCACCACGATCATGGCGGCGCCCATAAGGAAGCACAGCAAAATGCTGGGGGAGATGGGTGCTACCGAAAAGCACAGCACCATGACGATCAGAATGATCGGCAGCACGGCCTGCAGCGCCTCGATCAGCTTTTCCCGCAGCTTTTTCAGTGTGATCCGCATATCCTCCCGCCTTTCCGCAGTCTTCTAATTGTATCCTATCATACTTTTTCCGTTTCGTACACCGTTTTTTTCGTTTCCGGTTGCTTTTTTCGGGGAAATGGGGTATTCTGTAACCAGTCCATCCGAAAGGAGAATGCCTTTTGTCCTCTACCCTCAAGCTGATGTTTCAATGCGCCTTTATGGCCATGGTGCCGGTGATCGAGCTGCGCGGCGCGCTCCCCTGGGGGATCACGCAAGGGCTGCCCGTTCCGCTGGCCTATGGACTGTGCGTGGTGTGCAATATGATCCCCGTCCCCTTCATCCTGCTGTTTATCAACAAGATCCTGGAATGGATGGACGGCCACCCCACCCTGCGCCCCATCTCCCAATGGATCGAGGAGCACGGCCATAAAAAGCTGGAAAAATATCAGAAATACCATATGCTGGGGCTCTTTCTTCTGGTGGCCATCCCCCTGCCCGGAACGGGCGCGTGGACGGGCGCGCTGGTGGCCGCCCTCACCAAGCTGCCCATGCGCAAGGCCTTTCCCATGATCCTGCTGGGCGTGGCGGCGGCGGGCATTCTCGTGCTGCTGGTCACCGTTGGCGCGGTGGCTGTGTTCGGCTGAATCCGATCCTATCTCCGAAAGGAGCGAATACGATGTTCTATCTCAATCAGCTGCAGTATCCCCTCATCCCCTATCGGCACAACATCGACCACGGCGGACGCCCGGTGGGCCGGGAAAACGTGGCCGCCGCGGCCTGCGGCCCCTGCTCGCTGTGCATGGTGGTCAACAACCTCACCTTTGCCCATCTGACGCTGGAGGAATGCCTCCGCACCGCCAACGAGGTGCACGCCAACGGCGAGCCGGGCACCTCTCTCGCTATCCTCGGCCCGGTGATCGCCGAGCGCTACGGCCTGACCTATGCCAACTCCTACGACATTCAGGACGCGCTGGACTGCCTCGCCGTGGGCGGCATGGTGGTGGCAAACCCCGGCGGCGACCGGGACGGCAAGGTGGGTCTGTTCACCCACGGCGGCCATTATATCGTGCTGGTATCGGTGGAGGACGGCGAGCTGACCATCCTCGATCCCTCTCTCTCCGAGGACAAGTTCCGGCAGGAGGGGCGCGAGGGCCGCGTGCGGGTCAATTATCCCTTTGTCTATTGCTCGGTGGACATCCTCAAGGAGGAGTGCGTCCGCCCCTTCCCCTCCTACCATCTGTTCAAACGGAAGAAATGATCCTTCGCCGCCGCTCTTTGGATCTGACCACATGAAATTTTCGTTTTTTGGCACTTGAAATATGGCCAGAAGCGATTATGATAGAGGCAGAACGATCCGGAGGGAACGACGATGGAAGACAAAAAACTGCGTAGAATGGTGCTGACGGCGCTTTTTGCCGCGCTTTCCGCCGTGGCCACGCTGGCGGTGCGCATCCCCACCGTGGCGGGCTACACCAATTTCGGCGATGGCGTGGTGCTGCTGGGCGCCTATCTTCTGGGGCCGCTCTACGGCGGCATCGCCGGAGGCGTGGGCTGCGCGCTGGCCGATCTGCTGGCGGGCTATGCCTACTATGTGCCGGGGACGCTGCTGGTCAAGGGCGGCTCTGCTGTCGTTGCCGCCTTGCTGCTGCACGTTTTTTGCAAGGGGAAAAAGCCCCACGCCGGCTATCTGGTGGCGGCGGGTGTTCCCGCCGAGCTGTTTATGGCGGCGGGTTATT
>CADBTM010000152.1 GCA_902797555.1 Oscillospiraceae bacterium | reverse complement strand
GTGGCTGATGAACATGACGGCGGCGTTTTTCTCCCGACTGAGCTCCAGCAGCATGCGGATGATATCCGTCCGCACCGAGACGTCCAGCATGGACACCGGCTCGTCGGCCACGATAAATCCGGGATCGAGCATCATGGAGCGTAGGATGGAGATGCGCTGCAGCTGACCGCCCGAAAGCTCGTGGGGAAAGCGCCGCAGGATCTCCTCCGCCGGCATCAGTCCGCCTGCCTCCAGCGCCCGGAGACAGATCTGCCGCCGCTCGGCGCTGTCCTTGCCGATATGATAGGTCTGCAAAGGCCGCATGAGGATCTTTTCGATGCGATTGCGGGGATTGAAGGTGTCAAAGGGATTTTGAAAGACGATCTGCGCCTGCCGGTAAAAGCTGCGGAAATCCTTTTTCAAAAGCCCGGTGCACGACTGTCCGTTCATCAGCACCTCGCCCTCGGTGGGCTCCTCCAGTCCCACAAGGATCCTGCCCAGGGTGGACTTGCCGCAGCCCGATTCTCCGATGACGCCCAGCACCTCGCCCCGGGCGATATCCAGCGTGACGCCGTTGACCGCCTTTACCAGATGTCTGGGCTTGCCCAGAGAAAGGGCGCCGCCCCGGGCGGGGTAAAACATGGACACGTTGCGGATCTGAACAAAGGGCTCTTCATGCTTCATGATTTCCACCTCCCGCGTAATGGCAGGCTGCCGTTCTGCCCGGCGCGATGATCCGCGTGGCGGGAGCCTCTGTCCTGCAGCGCTCGGTGGCCTTGGGACATCGGGGCGCAAACACACAGCCCTGAGGCAGCTTGGAAAGATCGGGCAGCGTGCCCGGAATGGAGGTGAGCTCCTTTACCTCGCCCCGCAGGGAGGGGAAGGAACCCAAAAGCCCCGCGGTGTAGGGATGGGCGGGCGCGCGGAACACCTCTTTGACGCCGCCCTGCTCCACGATCTCGCCGGCATACATGACGGCGATCCTGCTGCAGGAGGCGGCCACCACCGACATATCGTGGGTGATCATGATGCGGGTGGTGTTGAGCCGCTGCTCCATCTGCTGGATCTCCTTGAGGATCTGGCCTTGGGTCACCACGTCCAGCGCGGTGGTCGCCTCGTCCATGATGAGCAGGTCGGGCTCGTGGAGCAGCGCCGTGGCGATGGCCACCCGCTGCATCATGCCGCCGGAGAGCTGGTAGGGATACATTTTGAACACCCGCTCTCCCAGATTGACCAGCCGGAGGGTCTCCTCCGCCCGCTCCAGGATCTCCTTTTTGGGCGCTTTGGGAAAATGCACCCGATAGATATCGATGAGCTGACTGCCGATGCGGTGCACCGGAGAAAAGGAGTTCATCGCCTTCTGAAACACCACCGAGATGTTTTTCCATCTCAGCTCGTTCATCTCGTTTTCCGAAAGGGAAAGCAGATCCTTTCCCAAATATTCCGCCCGGCCGGTCACCTCGGCGGAATGCTGGGGGAGCAGCCGCAAAAGTCCCATGGCAAGGGTGGACTTTCCGCTGCCCGATTCTCCCACGATGCCGATGGAGTCGCCGCGAAAGATCTCCATATTGGCATTGCGAACGGCATAAACCGATTTTTCCCGATTGCGGTAGGTCACCGACATATCTTCCACGCGAAGCAGCAGATCCATTATTTCTTGCCTCCCTTCGCGTACTTGGGGTTGAGGACGTGGTTGATGCCGTCGCCCATCATGTAAAACACCAGCACGGTGAGCACGATGGCCAGTCCGGCAAACACGCACACCCACCAGCCTTGGGTCATATAGGCCTTTCCGTCATACACCATCTGTCCCCAGCTGACCACCGTGGGATCGCCCAGACCGAGAAAGCTCAGGCTGGCCTCGGTGAGGATGGCGCCCGCCATGCGCATGGTGGTGTTGGAGATGACGGGAAATATCCCGTTGGGGATGATATAGCGGAAGAGGATCTGCAGCTTGGTCTCGCCCATGGTGCGGGCGCTGATGACAAAGGTCCTCTGGCGAAGGGAAAGGGCCTGTGCCCGCATCAGCTTTGCGTTGCTGGGCCATGTGGTGAGACCGATGACCACCATCACGTGGAAAATGCTGTTGCCGAACAGCGACACCACCAGCAGCACCAGAAACAGGGTGGGAAGCATCATAAAGACGTTGATGATCTCCGAAACGATGCGGTCCACGATCCCGCCGAAGTATCCGGCGACGCCGCCCACCACAATTCCGATCAGACCGGAGATGCAGGCGGAGACCACGGCCACCTTAAGAGAGGTGCGGATGCCGTAGACCACCATCGACCAGACGTCCTGTCCCATGTGGTTGGTGCCGAGGATGTGTCCGTTTACGCCGGGGGCGGCCAGACTGTCCGGCCCGTAATAATCGCCCGGCCATCGGGTGATCACCGGCGCCAGAACGATCATCAGGAGCATGATGCAGATGCCGATACAACCGAACATCAGCTGACTGTCGTCCCGTATGGTGCGCAGGATCTTTTTCACACGATTCATAAGGCACCTCTCAATACCGGATCCGGGGATCCAGAATGGCATAGACGATATCCACCACGATCATGGTCAGCGCCACCATGATGGACATGATCAGATACACGCCCATCAGCACCGGATAATCCCGCTGATTGATGGCGGTGAGCATCACGCGGCCCGTACCGGGCCAGGCAAAAACGATCTCGATGAGGGAAACGCCGGCGATCAGGAAGGCCATGCTCATTCCGAAGGAGGTCACCACCGGAAGGATGGCGTTTTTGAGCACGTATTTGCGAAAGATCTTCTTTTCGCTCATACCGGTGGCACGGAGGGTGGTGATATAGTCCTCGCTGTTTACCTGCAGCACCGAGGATTTGGTGGTGCGGAAATAGCCGGGGATGCGCAGCAGCAGCAGGGTCAGCAGAGGCAGCACCATGTGATACAGCACGTCCAGCGTGTAGCGAAAGCCGGTAAACTTTGCCCGGGGCGTCACCATTCCGGAGGACGGGAGCCACCGCAGGGTGGTGGCAAACAGGATGATCAGCATAAGCGCCAGCCAGAAGGAGGGCATGGCGTTGAAGGTATAGCTGGTGTAGGAAAACACCTTGTCCAAAAAACCGCCTTCCTTTCGCCCGGCGGTGATGCCCATGGCCGCGCCGATGATGAGCGCCAGCACCGCGGCGGTAAACACCAGCATGAAGGTCGCCGCAAACTTCGAACCGATCATCTCGGCCACCGGCGTGTGGAACACGATGGACGAGCCCATGTTTCCGTGGAGCAGCTGGCCGATATAGCGGAAAAACTGCACGATCACCGGCTTGTCCAGTCCATAGGTCTCCATCAGCGCCGCCCGAAGGGCGGGATCCTGGTTGTCCGGGCCGATGATGATATCCACCGGACTGCCCGGCGCCAGATGGATGAGGGTAAAGTTCAGGGTCATGACCAGCAGCACCGTAAAAACGGCGAAAGCCAGTTTTTTCAGTACGTATTTCAGCATGTTATCCCTCCCCGCATGTCAGCGTTCCGTGTTCCAGCTCCTCCATTGTGAGCAGTCCGCTTTCCAGCTGGACCGCGATCAGGTTGCGAATGGGGACGACACTGTAGTGGAGCGCCTCCTCCAGCATGGCGGCCACCCGGTCAAAGGCGGCTTCCGCCAGCGCCTGTCCTTTTTTCAGGGCGGTTTCCGCCTCGGAGTTGCTTCCCGGCTCCAGCCTCTCCAGCGCCAGCTTGTTGGCGCGGACCAGCATGCCGTAGCTGATCAGCTTGTAAAACTTGGAGACGTACCGCATGTCCAGCTCCTCGGCCACCGTGGCCTGACGGTGATAGCTTTCGTCGGCGTCCACCATGTTTTTCAGCGCGGCGGAGCTGCCTCTCTCGGCGGAGAAGGCCTCCACCGCCTTGCGGAAGGGGTTGTCCTCTCCCATATAGTCCCGGGAGACCGCCAGGATCTCCCGCAGCTCCCTGGACATCTTTCCGTTTTCCTCCGATTTGCGGAGTATGCCCGCCCGGCGCTCGGTGGGGGAGGGGGTCTGATCCTCGATGCGGGGATCGTAGAAGTACGGCAGCTCGGTGAGCAGGGTAAAGCTTCCGTAGTTGCGGAAGGAATAGGAGGCGGCGTTATTTCCGCAGCGGAGCTTTGCCGCAGCCTCTTCCCCGTTGTATTTTTCCAGATAATCGTACTGGGCGATCACGCCGCCGCTGCCGCTGAAAATCGCGTCTCCGAAGACCTCCGCCGAGGGGGACTCCGCCTCGCCCAGACTGAGGGGAAGACCGTTTTTCCGGGGGATCTCCCACAGCTGGGGGAAGATGCGCTCCAGCGGCTTGGTCATGTACCAATAGACGCCCCCAAAGCCGGAATTGTGGAGAGAGTAGATGAATTTGGGGCGGATCTCGTCGATGAGCGCCTTCATGGCCAGCGTCTCGGGGATGCTGTCGTGAAAGTGCAGCTTTTTGTAATCCACGGGGAAGGTCCAGTCCACCTGCTCATAGCCCGCGGGACGGAAAATGTTGCGGGCATAGTTGGTGACGGTGTACGGTCCCTTCAGCCATCCCTCGTTTTTCTTGTAGGCGTCCGCATCCCACACCTTTACGATGTAGAAGGTGTAGGGATAGGCCGCACGCAGCGCATCGCTGGACGCCAGCTGCTGGGAAAAGTATTCCAGCAGCATCGAGCCGATGGGCTCGTTGGGATGGGGACAGCCCATCATCAGCACGTTGTCGTGCCCCCGGCCGATCTTGAGACACAGAAGGGGGCGGCCCTCCCGGGTCTTCCCGATCTCCCGCAGCTCCACCGTCTCCGGAAATCGGCGCGCAAGCGCGCGGCTGGAACGGTCAAACTCTTCCAGCGTGTAAAAATAGGTGTAATCGGGGATATGTTCCAGCAGATCGATTCCGGCCTGTTTCATGAGATGCCCTGAGCGCTGCGCGCATCCTTTCAAAAAAATAATTTTATTCTTCTATAATATATTCAGAAGTATTATCTGCATTCTATCAGATTTTTTTCCTGTTTGCAATCTCCTATTTTGCTGAAATTGAATGGTGTTTTTTAGTAATAACAGACAAAGGACGGAGCCTTTCGGTTCCGTCCTTCTGCGGGAAACCCATTGGTTTTGCTTTCCATTTCCAGCTTGCCGTGTTAAAACACATATACTATAGGAATATCGCCTGTGAAGCACAAGCATGGAAATTGGAGCGTGAAACAATGAAGCGAGTATTTCGATACGGGCTGCTGGCGCTGGTTCTGGCGGTGTTTTTTGCGCTTAGCGCCGGCGCTGCGGCCGCGGAAGCGAGTTGCGAGATCCTGGGGATCTCTTCCGTGACCGATATGACGTGCATGTTCTCCGGCTGTTATGTTCTGGAGAAGCTGGACATCTCCGGCTTCAACACGTCCCGGGTGACCAGCATGAACAGTATGTTTGAAGACTGCCGCGCGCTCACCCTGCTGGATCTCTCCGACTTTCAGACCGATCTGGTGACCGACATGTATCGGATGTTCTTCTGTATGGAAAAGCTGCAGACCATCTACGCCTCCGACGGCTTTGTCATCGACGCTCTGACCGAGGATGCCGACGAGAGCATGTTCTGGAACTGCACCGCCCTCAAGGGTGGCGCGGGCACGGCCTACAGCGAAGAGCATGTGGACAGCGCCTATGCCCATGTGGACGGCGGCCCCGCCGATCCGGGCTACTTTACCGCAAAATAACCACAGAAATACGCAGCGCCTCCGGGGGAATCCCTCGGAGGCGCTTTTTTGCCGATTTGCAGGAGAGACTGTCGGGAAGGGTTGTTACAGCTCTATCCCTTTGTGGCGGGGACGCGCATAAGCACGTTGCCCTTTGCGTCGGTCTCGCAGGGGAGACCGCGCTCCTCGGCAAATTTCTGGCAAAAGGCGATGATCTTTTCCTCGTGACGGGACTCCCGGGGGATCCGGCTGATCTCCCCGAACCAGCGGAAAAACTCCTTCGGCTCCCAGCCCTTCAGTTCCTGATACTCCATATCGCAGCCTCCTCAAAAATCGTTTTGCTTATTTTCGAGCATATTCCGTGCCAAACAGGCTCCCGTTCCCTGCCGTCCGAGGGCGTGATCCGCAAATTTTGCAGTTTTCTCAGCAAAATCTGCATATTTTTCGGTTTACACCCGGCGTTTTGTTGACAACCGTGTTATTTATTGATATACTGATTAAACTCAAAATTGGAAGGAAAGAAGGGGGGCAGGCAATGGATTTCTCTATGGAGCTGCAGCAAACGCTGAGTATCCTGCTTTCCCCAAAGATGCTCCTTTTGCGCACCGTCCTGCAGATGGATGGCCTTGAGCTGGAGCAATATGTCCGGGACGCCATTCTGGACAATCCTCTGCTGGAGCTGGAGGAGCTGGCCGAGCCGCTGCGTCCCCTGTGCCAGGCGATCCCATAAGAAAATAGGACGGAGCCTTTCGGTTCCGTCCTCTCTTTTTGTGCAAAACACTTATTTCTTTTGATAACCGGTGATCACCGTCAGCACAAAGCAGATGACCGTCATCCATGCAAAGAATTTATGCTTTTTCATGGGGCTTTTCCTCCTTCATCAGATCGGTGAGACAGTTTGCCGCCAAAACGACCGTTGAGGCGTTGTGCAGCAGTGCGCTTGTGGCGGGAGGCAGCAACCCCACCGCACCCAGCAGGATGAGCGCTCCGTTAAAGCCCATGACAAAGCGATAGTTTCGGTCGATGCGCGCCATCAGCGCGTCGCTGAGCCGTTTGAGCCACACCAGCTCGTGGAGATCCTCCGCCGCGATGGTGATATCCGACACCTCCCGGGCGATCACGGCGCCGGTGCCCACCGCAACGCCCACGTCCGCAATGGAAAGGGCTGGCGTGTCGTTGATGCCGTCGCCGATCATGATGACCGTTCGTCCGGCGTCCTGCTCCCTGCGGATATAGGCAGCCTTGTCCTCCGGGAGGATCTCGGCCTGATACTCGTCGATCCCCAGCTGTCCTGCGATGCGCCGGGCGATCCGTTTGTTGTCGCCGGTGAGCATCACGGTTTTGCCGATGCCCGCGTCGCGCAGAGCCTGCACCGCGCGGCTGGCCTCCGGACGCAGGGGATCGGAGATGCCGATGGCGGCGGAAAGCACGCCGCCCACCGCCAGATACAGCCACGATACCGAATCCGACAGGGCGTCGAAGGCCGCCCGATCCTCCTCCGGAATGCGCACCCCTTCATCCTCAAAGATGAAATGCGCGCTGCCGATGACGGCGCGCTGGTCTCCGATCTTTGTGGCGATGCCGTGGGCGACCACATATTCCACGTCACTGTGCATTTCGCTGTGATCCAGACCCAGCTCGGTGGCCTTGCGCACCACGGCATTGGCCACCGAATGGGGAAAATGCTCCTCCAGACAGGCCGCCGTCCGCAGCATTTCCCGGGCGTCCTGCCCGTGGAAGGGGACGATCTCGGTCACGGTGGGACAGGCCTTGGTCAGCGTTCCGGTCTTGTCAAAGATCACCGTATCTGCGTGGCTGACCCGCTCCAGATATTTTCCGCCCTTTACACTCATCTTGCGGAGGCTTGCCTCCCGCATGGCGGAAAGGACGCTGAGGGGCATGGACAGCTTGAGGGCGCAGGAAAAGTCCACCATCAGCACGGAGACTGCCCGGGCGGTGTTTCCGGTGAGCAGCCAGGTGAGAAGGCTCCCGCCCAGACACCAGGGCACCAGCTTGTCCGCCAGATTGGCGGCCTTCCGTCCCGCCTCGGAATTGAGCCGCTCCGAATCCTCGATCATCTGAACGATCCTGTCGTAGCGGTTTTGTCCGGCGGCATGGGTGACGCGCACCACGCAGTTGCCCTCCTCTACCACCGAGCCCGCGTAAACAGCGGCGCCGGGGCGCTTCCCGTCTGTCTGTCATCCGGCCTTGCCGCGCCCTGCCGGACGTGCGAAAAGTTTCCTTTCCCGGGACTTGACAAACCCCTGCGGATGTGGTATCTTATATAAGTACCAAATATCGCGGGGTAGAGCAGTTCGGTAGCTCGTCGGGCTCATAACCCGGAGGTCATGTGGTTCAAATCCCATCCCCGCAACCAT
>CADBTM010000151.1 GCA_902797555.1 Oscillospiraceae bacterium | reverse complement strand
TCGCCGATCTGGTCCCCAACGAGGTGGAGGCCCTTTATACCAACGGCCCCGCCGGCGGCTGCGGCGCCGTCAAGCGCACGAGAGATATCGTCTCGGTGGCGTCCATCCTCATCGATCGGGACGACGTCAAACCCACCGTCACCGTTTACACCGTCTGAGAAAGGAGAAATGCACCATGAAGCTGTGGGAAATCGCACATAGCCGTACCGGCGACAAGGGAAATATCTCCAACGTTTCTCTCATCGCGTACAAGGCCGAGGATTTTGAAATGCTCAAACAGGTCGTCACCCCCGAGCGGGTGAAGGAGCACTTCAAGGGCATCGTCAAGGGCGAGGTCGTCCGCTACGAGCTGCCCAATATCCACGCGCTCAACTTTGTGATGTATGCCGCGCTGGGCGGCGGCGTCACCCGCTCGCTGAGCGTGGATATGCACGGCAAGAGCCTGTCCTCCTATCTGCTGGATATGGAAATCTGAACATAGACATCCTCAAAACAAAAACGGCGTCCCCCATGCGGGGGCGCCGTTTTTGTCTTTGCCGGGAAAAACGGAAAACGGCGCTCCGACCGTGCGGAACGCCGCTTTCTGTAAAAGAAAAAGTATGGGGTTTAGGGATTTCGTACTTCGATGCTGCCGCCGTTGGTCAGATCCTTCCCGTCCAGCAGCAGCAGCTTTTGTGCCAGCAGCCGGGAGAATCCGCCGATGATGGCGGCCGATACTACCAGCTCGGAGGGCTCGTCGGTGGAGAAGGGGGCAGTGTCCTTGTGATCCAGGATCCCGCCCGCCGCCATGCGCACCTGTCCCACGAAATATTCGGCGGCGGCGTGGTGCCTGCGGACAAAGGAATCGTAGATCTCACGCACCTGCTCCTCCGGGATGCCCATGGGAATCATGGGCTGGAGCGTGTTGATGCTCAGGCTTTGCTTGAGGGTGCAGATCATGATGAGATAGGCGATGTGGACGCGGTAATATTTCTTTTTCACCGGCTCGGGCATGATCTTTTTCCGCACATAGTTGTTGATGGCAGCGGCGGTGATGATCTGCTCCTCCTTGAGCTCGGGGGGCAGATAGTCCAGATAGCCCTCCAGCAGGGAAATGACCTGCTCCATATACAAGCCCAGATCGGGAATGGCGTCCCACAGGGGCAGACGGTAGCTTTGCAGATATTTTTCCCATCGACGCAGCTTGCCTGCGATGAGCGCTTTGTCGTATGCCATGGACAGACCTCCCTTTTTGTATATTGTCATTATACATGAAAATAATTTAAAATGCAAGATAAAACTTTACAAAAAATCACTTGACTTTGTGGCAAAGATTTGTTAATCTAATCTCGAAGATTAGATTGAAAACACGGAAATCCGTTTTTCAGGAGGAGCCTATGTCTTACGTCATTATGACCGATACGTCCGCCAATCTGTCCACTCCCTTTCTCAGGGAAAACCAGGTCGAGGTGCTGCCCTTCTATTATTTCATTGAGGGCAAGCCCTATGCCTGTCTGGACACCGAGCAGTTTGACGACGTGGAATATTACAACAAGATCCGCAAGGGCGTGAAGGTGACCACCTCCCAGATCACGCCGCAGGCCTATACCGATAAGTTCCTGCCCGTTTTGGAGCGGGGAGAGGATATCCTCTTTATCGGCATGTCCTCGGGCATCAGCGGCTCCTTCGGCTCCGCCCAGATTGCGGCGACCGAGCTGCGGGAGAGCCATCCTGACCGCACCATCCGTCTGGTGGACACGCTGGGCGCGTCGCTGGGCGAGGGGCTTTTTGTGGTGGACGCCGTCCGCTGCAGGGAAAAGGGCATGACGGTGGACGCCACCGCCGAGCGCCTGCTCAAGGAGCGGTTCAAAATGTGTCAGGTGTTCACCGTGAACGATCTGATGCATCTGCGCCGAACCGGACGGCTGAGCAACGCCAGCGCCGTCATCGGCACCGTGCTGGGCATCAAGCCGCTGCTCAAGGGCAACAACGAAGGCAAGATCGTCTCCTTTGCAAAGATCCGCGGACGCAAAGCCTCCATTCAGGCCATCGCCGACCAATACGACCGTCTGGTGCGGGATGCCGGGAGCCAGACCATCGGCATCGCCCACGCCGACTGTCCCGACGACACGGCCTATCTGATCTCACTGCTTTACCGCAACCATCCGCCCAAGGCGGTGATGACCGTAAAGTACGAGCCGGTCACCGGCTCCCATGTGGGACCGGGCGCGCTGGCGCTCTTCTTTATGGGCGACGAAGGCTTCCGGGGAGAATGAGGTGCAGAACATGGAACAAAACTATCTGATTTTTACCGACTCCGCCTGCGATATCCTGCCGGAGGTTTTGACGGAGTGGGGTGTGAAGTGCGTCCCCATGCGGTTTGAATTTGACGGGGATCCCTCCGACCGGAACACCATGCCGGTAAAGGATTTTTATCAGCGCATGCGGGAGGGCGGCGTGGCAAAGACCGCCGCCATCAACCCCGAGGGGTTCCGCGCCGCCTTCGAGCCCGAGCTGCAGGCGGGGAAGGACATTCTCTATGTGGCTTTTTCCTCCGGACTGAGCAATACCTGCGCCACTGCCGCGCTGACGGCAAAGGAGCTGGAAGCGCAGTATCCTCAGAGAAGGATCGCCGTGGTGGATTCCCTGTGCGCTTCGGCGGGAGAAGGCCTGCTGGTATGGCACGCCGCGCAAAAGCGGCAGGAGGGCGCATCCTTGGAGGAAAACGCCCGCTGGCTGGAGAGCATCCGCCTGCACGTCTGCCACTGGTTTACCGTGGAGGATCTGGTCTATCTCAAGCGGGGCGGCCGGGTGAGCGCCACTGCCGCGCTGGCGGGCAGCCTGCTGGGCATCAAGCCCATGCTCCATGTGGACAACGAGGGGCACCTTATCAATATGTTCAAGGTGCGGGGCAGAAAGGCCTCCATCGAGGGCATCGCAAAACAATATTCCGAGCTCGCGCAAAGCCCGGGGGAGGGAACGGTGTTCATCTCTCACGGCGACTGCGAGGCCGACGCCAAAAAGCTGGAGGAGCTGCTCTTTGCGCAGCACGGCATCCGCGCAAAGGTCATCACCTATATCGGACCGGTGATCGGCGCCCACTCCGGCCCGGGCACGCTGGCACTTTTCTTCCTGGGAAAGGAACGCTGAGAACAGGAGCTGTTATGAATCCCCCAAAACGCGAAAAAAGCCTGTCCCAACGGGCGGCCTATGTGATCCGACTGATTTCTGTCCCGCCGGTGATCGTTTCCGTACTGATGATCCTGCTGGATCATTTTCGCCCGGAGCTGTTTGTTCCCCAGTGGGAAATGTGGCTGGTGATCCTCTTTTTGGGCGCCATGCCGCTGCTGGCTTATCCGTTTTCCTATGCTGTGCCCGCCCTGCGGGCAAAGGGGAGAGAGGGACAGCGCAGACTGGCCTTTTGCTTTTCGGCGCTGGGCTATGTGCTGGGGTGGCTGTACGGCGTGCTGATTTGCAAAAAGATGCAGCTTGTGCTGATCTACACCATCTACTTTGCCTCGCTGGTGCTGCTGGTGCTGTGCAACTGCGTGCTGCATATCCGCGCCAGCGGTCACGGATGCAGCATCACCGGAGCGGTGATCCTGGGCGGCGTCTATCTGGGCGCGGCGGGGCTGGTCGGCGGTCTGATCGCCTATGGGATCACCTTTTGGGCATCGGTCAAAACCAAGCGGCACACCCCCGGTGAGCTGCTGCTGGGCTCGGCTGTTACGGTGGCGGCGTCGGTTTTTTCGTGGCTGTGCTGCGGCAGACCATCTCTTTTTCTTTGATATATGTAGTTCTCCTTTGGAAAGGGCTCGCCATGTGCGGGCTCTTTTCCTTGCTCCCCGCAAGGTGCCTTCCAACAAAAAGCCTCCCTTGTGTAAAGGGAGGTGTCAGCGCCTGCCTCCCGTGGGAAACCTTCCCCCTTGGGGAAGGTGGCACGGCGAAGCCGTGACGGATGAGGGTTTTGCGGACGTTGCCGAACGTCGGAGCGGGCCGCACGGCGAAGC
>CADBTM010000150.1 GCA_902797555.1 Oscillospiraceae bacterium | reverse complement strand
GCCAGAGGGACTTGAACCCTCAATCCATTACTGGAACTAGCACCTCAAGCTAGCGCGTATGCCAATTCCGCCATGGCTGCGAATGCCCTATTATAATAGCACAAGCGTTTTCAAAATGCAAGAGAAACTTTCAAAAAACTGCGTAAACTGTCCTATCTGACAAAAATTGCATCCTTCGTTGCGTAAAAACGGATTCCGTGGTATAATCCATTCAGCAATAAGAGCGAGGTGCGGCATATGAAAACGGTATTGGTAATCGGCGGAGGCGCAGCGGGGATCACGGCTGCACTGTGTACGGCGGAGCATGCCCACGTGATCCTGCTGGAAAAGCTGGATCGGGTTGGGAAAAAAATCCTCTCCACCGGAAACGGCCGATGCAATCTGACCAACAGGGACATTTCTCCCAGATGGTACTGCAGCGCGTCGCCCGACCTTTTGCCTGCCTTTCTGCAGGGGATGACCACCGACGCTGTTTTGCAGCATTTTCGCGCCTTGGGTATGCTGTGTACAGACGACGGTGAGGGAAGAATCTATCCTGTCACCAATATGGCTTCCACCGTGGTGGACGTGCTTTTGCTGGCGCTGGAAAGAATGCAGGTAGAGGTGCATTGTTCCGCAAGCGTCGTTTCGGCCTCCCATACCAGACATGGGTGGACGGCTCAGACAGCCTCGGGCGAACAATATCGTGGGGATGCGCTCATTCTCACCTGTGGGGGAAAAGCGGCGCCAAAGCTTGGCTCGGACGGAAGCGGCTATGTCCTGGCGGAAAAGCTGGGACACAGCCGGACAAAGCTCTATCCAGCGCTGGTGCCTTTCGTCTGTGATATGCGAGAGTGCGGCAACCTGAAGGGGATACGCGCACAGGCAGTTGTTGCTCTATCTCAGGGGAAAGAGCATCTTGCCCACGAGCGCGGCGAGGTGCAATTTACGGAATACGGCCTGTCCGGCATCCCCATCTTTCAACTGTCTGCATCGATGGCTGGAGTACGCCCGGAGACAGCCCACGTGGAGATCGACCTGTTTCCGGATATGAAACAAACAGAGCTGGAGAAGGAGCTGCTTTCCCGCAAGGAGCGTTTTCCGGATCTGCCCCTGGAACAGCTTTTGACCGGTCTCGTACACAAGCGACTCGGGTATGCCGTGATGAAGCAGTGCGGTCTTTCGCCCCTTTCCAAAACGTTGAGGCAGGCGGAGCCTGACCGATTACGAGAGCTGGCATCGGCGCTGAAATGCTGGACGTTTGCCATACGAGGCGATCGGGGTTATGACAATGCGCAGGTCACAGGCGGCGGCATTCCGCTGGAAGAAGCAGATCCCTGCACCATGGAATCCAGACGGCAGAAAGGATTGTTTCTTGCGGGGGAGATCCTGGATATCACCGGACTGTGCGGCGGATATAACCTCCACTGGGCCTGGTGCAGTGGAATCCGCGCTGGAACAAGTGCTGCAATGGGAGAAAAGGTATGAAGCTTTACACCGGAATCGACATGGAACGCGTAGATCGTTTCGAACATTTGGTGAATAAGGAGAGCTTTTTTCAGCGGGTTTACACCGAAAAAGAGCGGGAGCACATTGCCCAGCGTTCTCATCGTCCGGAAACGGCAGCAGGTATCTTTTGCGCAAAGGAAGCCATCGCAAAGGCTGTCGGAAAGGGTCTCTTTGGACTCAACCCCATCGAGCTGGGGCTGGACTGGGACGAAAACGGTGCGCCCTTTGTTTGCTTGACAGGCAGCGCAGCCCGTCAGTACGGACACTTGCAGTTTTCCGTTTCGATCACACACACAAAGGAGATGGCCGCTGCAATGTGCACCGCCCTCGACCCGGAGGTATAAAGAACGGATTCTTCGCATAGTCTCCCGTGAGGAGATGATGATATGCGGAGGATTGCCTGGATCGCACTGCTCTCTGTTGTAATGCTTTCGGGGTGTGGGAAAACCGGGTTTCAGCCCGAACAGATTCGGCAGCTTTATCAGGAAAACCGGGTGGACGCCACTATGACGGTCACTACACACAACGGGTATTATTGTGCCTATACACTGGAGTATTCCGAGAATGCGGACGGCGCGGAGATCACCGTGACTGCACCAGAATCGGTTGCCGGAATCTCGGCGCATCTGAGGGAGGACGGCTGGGAGATCCTCTTTGATGAAATCCAGCTGGACGCGCTTACTCCGAACACTGCCGGAATGTCTCCCGCCGACGCACTGTTCGGCATTCTGTACGATGTGCGCAGGCATCTTCCGGACAATTACAGTATGGAAGCGGTGGGGGAAGAACCGGGGATCGTTGCAGAATACGGCGAGACCCTTCCCGACGGAACAGATATCCTGAAACGGGTGGTTTTGGATGGGGAAACCCTTGCCATTCGTCAGGGAGAGCTTTATCAGGATGGGGCGCTCATCCTTACCGTGGAGATCAAAGATTTTTCCCTCCGGCAAAAGGAACCGGTTGCATCGGAGGGCGAGCTGTGATATACTGAATATGCACACACAGGCCGAAAAAACCATAGAATGGACTGTGACAAAACCGGGATTGCTTGCGAATCTTTTGTGTTTGTGAGTAAAACGCGGTTCCGCGTGGAATGATATGGATGCGGATATGTCCGACGTATTCCTGGCGGAGTGTGATAACAGTGGAGAACCATCCCAATGTGGTCAAACGGGGAGAGATCTATTTCGCGGATCTCAGCCCTGTTGTCGGCAGCGAGCAGGGCGGCATCCGCCCTGTGCTGATCGTACAGAACGATGTGGGAAATCGGTACAGCCCGACAGTGATCGCCGCGGCGATCACCTCCCAGCAAAACAAAGCTCGGCTGCCCACCCATATCGAGATCGAAGCGCGTACCTACGGCCTGTCAAAGGATTCCATCGTTCTTTTGGAACAGATGCGCACGCTGGATAAGCGGCGTCTGCGCGGTAGGATGGGCTGTCTGGATGAACGCGCCATGCAAAAGATCGATGGCGCCATCGCCATCAGTCTGGGCTTGTCGCCCGGGCGGGAAACATCTATGGAGGGATAAGGAATATGAAAAAATGGAGCATCTGGCTGATCTGCGGCCTGGTGGCTGTGCTGATGGTGGCAGGCCTGTATGCGATTGCCGTGGAATATGGCAGCAAGGACGATCCTCTGGTCACCCTGAGCTACATAGATCAGGTGGTGCTTCCCGAGGCGCGGGAGGAGATTGACCGGCAGATCACCCAAACCCTCAATGAGTTTGATCGCTCGCTGGACACCGAAAAGGAAGAGATCTACGCCTATGTGGATGAGCAGATGCAGTCCTATGCGTTGGGCTCCGTCGATCCCCAGTTGGTAGAGCAGATCGCCCAGACTGTGGCAGACGAGCTCAAACAGGATGTGCCCACATCTTCCGGCAGCGTGCAGTGGTCGGTGATCCGGCTGGACGCCGGAAAAACAGTGACTTGCAGTGCTGGCTGTCAGGTCATTCTGCGGGGCGGTGCAGCCACCTGTGTGGCCTCCGGTTCTCCCGGACTGATCGATGTCAGCGATGCGGAAACGCTGGAAAACGGCGGCGCGCTCAAGACCAATCATATGTATACCGTCACCGTTCAGGGACGGCAGATCCGGGTAAGCCAAAGCTGTACGCTGCTCATCTCCGGAGATTATACCGTTCAGTAAGGCCTTTACAAATCATCGAGGCGAGGCGCATTGCGCCTCGCCTTTTTCATATCCCGGCAAGAACACGCATATGGTGAATGGAGCGGGGGTGAGCACATGGGGGAGTGCGGACTGTTTTTGGGAAGCAGACAGATCGGAACGGTGCGCTGGTGGGAAAGCGACGGAAAAACCGTGCTGCACGCCTCCTGCCCCTGGGAACGGGACGCGATCTACCGTCTGGTGCTGAATACCGGGCGGGAGGAAAAACGCCTTGGCGTGATGCTTCCCAAAGAGAATACCTTCTTCATGCAGAAAGTGCTCTCGCCAGCGGTGACGCCGCTGCGCGGGCTGATCGACAGGACGCTCCCCGGCGAAGAGCATCTCCCCGGGCTTCCGATTCCTCTTTCCGCTTTTGTTTCATCGAAAAGACACCCCGAGGACGGTATGCGCTGCGCGGTATGGGATCAGACAGAATACTTGCTGTATCCCTTTGCTTTCGGAAAAGCATGCGCCTTGCCTCAGTTTTTGTTCTTGACGCAAATCCTGCAGATTGGGGAGAGTATGTTTGCTGTGATTCCGATGCCATGGGATGCGGGACAAGACAGATTTCGCGATCCCGATGGAGTACAATAAGCATGCGAGGGGATGCAAATGCAGGTCGTATATCTGGACACACTGTTTTTTCTCAATCTGTTTGCGGATTATTATTTGCTGGTGCTGACCGCCCGACTGTGCGGGGTGTTTCGAAAAAGACGGTTTCTCTTTTTGGGAGCTGCAGTGGGTGCTTTGGCGGCGGTGCTGCTTTATTTTCCGAAGATGCCGCCTGCAGTGTCTCTGCTTGCCCAAACGGGCGTGTGTGCCGCGGTTGTATTTGCTGCCTTTGGCGTGCGAAATGCGGGAGAACTGCTTCGACTATGCGGATGCTTTACCCTTCTCAGCTTCTTTTCGGCAGGCGCTGTCCTGGCATGTTCCCAATGGTGTGGGGATCGGGTTTGGGTGCGAAACGGAACGGTTTATTGCAGTCTGAACGCCACCGTCACCGCGGCGGCCTTTTGTATTGTGTATCTTTTTTCTGTGATCCTGTTTCGCAAAGGGCGGATGCGCAGGGAGCGCACTGTCCGAAAGGTTGCGATCCGGCAGAACGGAAGGGAATGCACCTTTCAGGCCCTGTATGACAGCGGGAACCTGCTGCGCGACCCGCTGGACGGAAGACCGGTGCTGCTCATTTCCACAGAACCTGCGGAACAACTTTTTTCTGAGGAGCAGATGGGGCAGATCGGATTGTTTTATCAAAAGGAAGATGCGTGCGTGCTTTCCGCTCTGCGGGAAAGCAGCGGAATCCCATTTCGTCTGATCCCCATGCACACCGCGGGAGGCGACAGGGTGATCCTTGCCTTTTCGCCGCAAATGCTGGAGATCGACGGAAACAGGCGGGACGATCTGCTGGTGGGGATCTCACCCCATCCCATCGCCCCGGATGGAGACTGTAAAGGATTGATAGGAGTAACCGTATGAGAAAACAAATCGTATCCCTTTGGCGATGGCTGCAAAGAAAGATCAGCTGCCTGTTTTCGTCGGAAACCTATTATATCGGCGGCTCGGACGTGCTGCCTGCGCCACTTACGCTGGAGGAGGAGCGCGCCATGCTGTCCGGGTATGACGGCACCCAGATGGAAGTGCGGCAAATCCTGATCGAACGCAATCTTCGTTTGGTGGTGTATATTGCCCGTAAGTTTGAAAACACCGGCATCGGGCTGGAGGATCTGATCTCCATCGGAACCATCGGCCTCATCAAAGCGGTCAATACCTACCGACTGGACAAAAACGCCAAGCTGGCCACCTATGCCTCTCGCTGTATCGAAAACGAGATACTGATGTACCTTCGGAAAAGCGCCAACCAGCGGACGGAGGTCTCCATCGACGAGCCGCTGAAAACCGACTGGGACGGAAACGAACTGCTGCTGTCCGACGTTTTGGGTACCGAGCCCGACTGCGTCATGCGTCCTGTGGAGGACGACATGGAAAAACAGACGCTCAACCGCCTGCTGCAGCGGCTG
>CADBTM010000149.1 GCA_902797555.1 Oscillospiraceae bacterium | reverse complement strand
GCCCGGATTGGGACTGGGGGTGGGATCGGGATCGGGATCCACCGTGGGATCGGGCTCGATCACCTCGGGCTCCTTGGAGAGCTGATAGGTGATGGAGGTGCCGGCCTCCACCTCGGTGCCGCCGGGCACGCTCTGATAGACCACCAGACCGGGCGTTCCCTCCTGCTCCAGATAGGTGGGATCGCCCCACTCCAGCTGCGCCGCCTCCAGAAGAGCCAGCGCCTCAGCCTCGGTCTTGCCGATCAGATCGGGCACAACGGTGGTGACAAACTCGGGGCCTTTGCTGATCACGATGGTGACGGTATCGCCCTCGGTGAGAATGGTATTTGCGGCGGGATCCTGACGGATCACCATGCCGTTGGGCACCTCGTCGCTAAACTCGGGCGTACCCTCCACGCAGATGATGCCCAGACGGTCCAGCTCGATCTTTGCCTGACGGGCGTCCGAGCCCTCATAGTTGGGCAGGGCAAAGCTCTTTGCGCCGCGGCTGATGGTGACGGTGATGGTGCCGCCCTTTTCCAGAGGACGGTTGCCCTTGGGATCCTGAGAGATGATCTTTCCGGCGTCCACCTTTTCGTTATAGACATATTCCCCTTCTTCGATGACAAAGTCGGAATAGGCCGGGTCGGACACCACCTGGGTATAGTACAGTCCCACCAGATTGGGCGCGGACAGGCGACCGTTGCCGGTGGAATAGCCGAAGGGGTCGACGATATTGCGGATGAAATAGTATGCGCCGCCCACAAAAACACCCACGCAGATCACGGCAAAAATGAGGGCAAAGATCCACGGGGATCGCTCTCTGTCTTCGCTTCGTTTTCCTTTTTTCTCTGCCTTATGGCTCACACGTTCCACCCGATTCTCTGTTTCTTTCTTTTCCGGATGCTGCTCTTCCACGGTGGCAAGAGCTTCGTCCTCCTGCTGCAAAATGCTGCCCACCTCGCCGGTGTTCTGGATTTTGCGGGTAGCGTCGATGCCGGGATTCTCGTCGGGAATGACGGGGTCGGTGGGAATGGCGATTTTGAATTGCTGCTCGTTCTGGAAGGCCTCCAGATCGTCCAGGATCTGTCCCGCCGTGGCATAGCGCTTGGAAAGGGCGGGATTCATGGCCTTCATGGTGATGGCCTCCAGCTGGGGCGGCACATCCTCGGCAAAAACCGAGGGGGGCAGTGCGATGGAATTGATGTGCTGCAGCGCGATGGACACCGGCGTATCCCCCTCAAAGGGAAGCCGACCGGTGATCATCTCGTACATGACCACGCCCAGCGAATACAGGTCGGTGCGGTTGTCCACAAAGCTGCCCTTGGCCTGCTCCGGCGAGACGTAATGCACCGAGCCGATGGCCTCGCCCTTGCTGTAGGTGTTGTCCCGGGTGGTAAAGTGGGCGATGCCGAAATCGGCCACCTTCACCGTGCCGTCCCGCAGAAGCATGATGTTCTGGGGCTTGATGTCCCGGTGGATGATGTTGTGGTTGTGGGCGTGCTCCAAGGCACGGGCGATCTGGGTGGCAAACACCGTCACCTCCCGGGGGGTGAGGCGCCCGCGGCGGCTGAGATACTCCTTGAGGGTGATGCCGTCGATGAGCTCCATGACGATGTATTCCACATTTCCCGACCGGGAAACGTCAAAGACGTTGACGATATTCTGCTGGGACAGCATGGCGACGGCCTGCGCCTCGTCATGGAACTGCCGCCGGAACTCCTCGTCCCTGGCATATTCGTCCTTCAGAATCTTGACGGCCACATAGCGGTTGAGCCGGTGATCCTTGGCCTTGTAAACGACGGCTGTGCCGCCCACGCCAATGACCTCCAGCAGCTCGTAGCGTCCGTCCAGCTGTACTCCGATAAAGCGATCCATGGTCACACCTCCTTAAAACGACACCAGAAGGATCGTGACGTTGTCACGTCCTCCCCGGCTCTTTGCCTGCGTCAGCAGACGCTGACAGGCGGTTTCCGGATGGTCGCACTGATACACTTCGTAATAAATCTCCGGTTCGGTCACGTCCCGGATCAGGCCGTCGCTGCACAAAAGCAGAAACTGCCCGGGGCAAAGCTTTTCCCGGAAAACGTCGCAGCGCACGGTGGCGTCCGCGCCGATGGCGCGGGTGATGACGTTGCGGCTGGGATGGCGGCTGGCCTGATAGGGGGTCAGATCGCCCCGCTTCATCAGCTCGGTGACGAGAGAGTGATCCTCGGTAACCTGTCTCGCCCCCTGCTCGTCCAGCAGATAGGCGCGGCTGTCGCCCACGTTGGCGATGAGGATCTCCTCCCCATGGCACAAAGCGGACACCGTGGTGGTGCCCATGCCCGAATAGTCGGGGTTGTCCTGAGCCGCGGCATACACCGCTTCGTTGACCGCATCGTAGGCCGCCTTGAGCTCGTCCTCGGTGCAGCCCGAACGCCAGCGCTCTCCCACATATTGCAGCAGTGCCTCGGCCGCCATCGTGCTGGCAACCTCGCCTGCCTTTGCGCCGCCCATGCCGTCGCACACGATGAACAGTCCGGCGTTTTCTTCTTCGTCCAGCACCATGCGGAAGGTATCCTGATTGACCTCCCGGACGTTGCCGATATCCGTCAAGCCCCAAGCTCTCACTGAGCCACCTCCTGATCGTATTGCCGCCTCAGCTGCCCGCAGGACGCGGCGATATCGCCGCCCAGGCTGCGCCGCACCGTGGCGTTCAGTCCGTTTTTCAAAAGTTCATTCTGGAAATTGCGCAAATTGTCCCTTGTGCTGGGGATGAGGGGCGAGCCCTCCACATGGTTGAGGGGAATGAGATTGACATGACAGGGAAAGCCCCGCAGCAGACGGATGAGCTGCCGCGCGCATTCCGGCGTGTCATTCACTCCGCCGATCATGGCATATTCAAAGGAAATCCGTCTTCCGGTTTGTTCAAAATAGGTTTTGCAGGCCGGGATCAGCTCGTCCAGCGGATAGCGCCGATTGACCGGCATCAGCTGAGAGCGCAGCGCATCGTTGGGCGCATGGAGCGACACCGACAGGGTAAGCTGAAGCTTTTCCTCCATCAGCCGCCCGATCATGGGCACCAGCCCGCAGGTGGAAAGGGAGATGTGCCGCATGCCGATGTTCATCCCCTCGGGATGGGACACCAGCTGCAAAAAGCGCATCACGTTGTCATAGTTGTCCAGCGGCTCGCCTGTGCCCATGAGCACGATGTTGGAGATATGCAGACCGCTGTCGCTTTGGGCGAACATCACCTCGTCGAGGATCTCGGCTGAGGTGAGATTGCGGCTTTTTTTCGGGTCAAAGGAGGCGCAGAACACGCAGCCCATCTTGCAGCCCGCCTGGGTGGAAACGCACACGCTGTTGCCGTGCTCGTACCGCATGACCACCGTTTCGATACTGTTTCCGTCGGCAAGGCCGAAGAGATACTTCACCGTGCCGTCCCGCTGGGAGACCTGCTTGCGCAGGATGCGGGGACGGGTGATAAAGCATGCGTCATCCAGCTTTTGCCGCAGGGCTTTGGGCAGGTCGCTCATGTCCGAAAAGTCAGTGATTCCCTGGTGGAGCCAGTGAAAGACCTGCTTTGCCCGGTATTTCGGCTCGCCCAGCGAGAGGAGCAGCGCTTCCATCTCGGAGGGGAGCAGCGTTTTGATGCTGATTTTTTCTTCCATACTTCCTCAAATCTTTTGCAGCTTTGCAATAAAAAATCCGTCTGTGCCATGCACATGGGGCCACAGGGTGATCCGTCCCTCGGGCACCTCGCCGATGCCCGGCAGAGAGAATGGCGCCAAGGCAAACTCGGGATGCTTTGCCAAAAAGGCGTCCACCACCGCTTCGTTTTCCTCCCGAAGCACGGTGCAGGTGGAATAGACCAGTCTTCCGCCCGACCTGAGGTCGGCGGCGGCATTTTCCAGAATGGCGCTCTGAATGGGGGGAAGGGTCTTGATCTCGTCCCCGTCCTTATAGCGCACGTCGGGCTTTTTGCGGATGACGCCCATGCCCGAACAGGGCACATCGCACAGCACGGCGTCAAACCGGTCGTGCAGCGGCGCCATGTCCCTGGATGCATCCCCCACCAAGGGCCGGATGCAGTCCGCGCCGTAGCGGCGGGCATTTTTTTCGATGAGTTCCACCCGATGGGGGTGCAGATCCATGGAGATCACCGTGCCGTCATCGCCCATCTTTTGGGCGCACAGGAGGGATTTTCCTCCCGGCGCGGCGCAGACATCCAGCACCTGTTCCCCCGGACAGGGCGCCAGCGCCTCGATGCACAGCTGGCTGGCCGTGTCCTGAATGTACAAGAGACCCTCCTCCAGCGCATGGCTGCGAAGCAGGGTTTTCGCGCTGTCCAGCGTGACCGCCTCGGGCAAAAACGCATGTGCCCGGGCGGAGATTCCCTCCTCCTGCAAACGGGAGAGCAGGGCTTCCCGTGTGGTTTTGAGGGTGTTGACCCGCGCCGTGACGGCGGGAGTCTCGTTGTTGGCGGCGAGGAGGGCTTCACACCCCTCGTCCCCCAGACGCTTGCGCATCTTGCCCACAAACCACCGGGGATGGTTGTATTGAACGGAGAGATAGGTCAGCAGATCCTCCCGGGGTATGGAGGGCAGACCGTCGGGCACCGCCCGCGCCAGTGCCCGCAACAGGGCGTTTGCATAGCCGGCTGCGCCTGCGTTGCCATAGGTGCGCGCCAGCTTGACGGTTTCGTTGACGGCGGCGCTGGCCGGGATGCGATCGAGAAACACCAGCTGATACGCCCCCAGCCGCAGGGCGTCCAGCACCTGGGGGGTGAGCTTGGACACAGGGCGGCTGCCAAAGGCGTCCAGCAAAAAGTCCAGATAGGCACGGCGCTCCAGAACGCCGTAGGTCAGCGTCGCGGCCAGCGATGCGTCCTCGGGAGAAAGGGCGCTCCCGGCCTTTTTAAGATACTGCTCCGGCCACGTTCCCTCCCGGCGAAAGGCGATGAGCGCCCGCAGGGCAAGCTCCCGCCCGGTCATCTTCTCCGGCGGCTGTTGCCGCTGAACATCAGCAAAAGACGCAAAAGCTGCGCCACCGACATCGCCAGCGCCGCCACATAAGTGAGGGCGGCGGCGGTGAGCACCTTTTTCGCGCCGCGGATCTGCTCGTCGGTGAAATAGCTGCTCTCCCGGATGGCCGCCATAGCGCGGCGGGAGGCGTTGAACTCTACCGGCAGGGTGACCAGCTGGAAGAGCACGGCGGCAGAAAAGAGCAAAATGCCGATGAGAAACAGGTGCTGGCTGCCCAGCACGATGCCGATCATCAGCAGCGGCCACGAGATCTTTGCCCCGATCTGGGAAACCGGGATGATGGCATTGCGCACCTGAATGGGAAAATAGCCCTTGGCATACTGCACGGCGTGTCCCGCCTCGTGGGCAGCAACGCCCACTGCAGAGACGCTCCCCGTGGCAAAAACGCCTTGGGAGAGATGAATGGTCTGGGCCTTGGGGTCATAGTTGTCGGTCAGCGTGCCCGCGATGGGGACGACGGGCACAGCGGGCACATCGTTCATCTGCATGACCATCTTTGCGGCCTGCTCCCCCGTCATGCCGGCCGACATTTCGGAGTATTTTCGGAAGGCGGACTTCACCATGGCCTGTGCGATCAGGGAAAAGATCAGCGCGGGCAAAATGAGCACGATATAACTGTAGTCCATAGCGATCCTCCTTTTTTGCAAATTAGACTGAAAAACGGAAAAGTTGTTCCGGATTATGCGAAATCTTCCTGCAAAAGCGCGCTGTGTCCCCGGAAAAAGGCGTCGGCTGCCATCTTTTTTCCTCCGGCGGCCTGCACCTCGCCCACGCGGACGGCGCCGGTGCGGCAGGCGATGACCACGCCTTTTTTGTCGGCGGACAGGATGGCGCCGGGACGGGCGCCCTGCACCCCCTCTTCGGGAGAGGCGGCAAAGAGCTTGATCTTTCCGCCGCCCAGCGTGCAGAATGCGCCGGGAGCGGGATCGTAGGCGCGGATCTGGCAGGCCACCTGCTCTGCCGGACGCTCAAAGGACACGCGGCAGTCGTCGGCGGCGATCATGGGCGCGTAGGTGGCGTCCTCATCCCGCTGGGGGACGGGGTGCAGCTCGCCCCGCGCAAGCATTTCCAGCGCCCGGACAATGGCCTCGCCGCCGATGGCGGCCAGACGGTCGTGGAGGCTGCCAAAGCTCTCGTTGGGCAAAACGGCGGTGGACACGGGCAAAAGCATGTCTCCAGTGTCCAGACCCGCCTCCATCTTCATGATGGTGACGCCCGCCTCGGTCTCCCCGTGGAGGATGGCGGCGTTGATGGGGGCAGCCCCCCGATATTTGGGCAAAAGAGAGGCGTGGACGTTGATGCATCCGTATTTGGGCACGTCCAGCACGGTCTGGGGCAAAATGCGCCCATAGGCCGCCACCACGATGACGTCGGGCGCCAGCGCCCGGAGGGTTTCCAACGTATCCTCGCCCCGGAGATTCTTGGGCTGATACACCGGAATGCCGTATTCCAGCGCCAGCACCTTCACCGGCGGAGGCAGCAGCTTCATCCCCCGATTTTTCGGGGTGTCCATGCGGGTAAAGACGGCGGCGATATCATGCCCTGCCTCGTGCAGCGCCCGCAGTGACGCCACGGCAAAGTCGGGCGTACCCATAAAGACCAATCTCATTCGGCCTCGTCCTCCCCTTCTTCGGCGGGATGGAGATCCTCCTCGGTGAGATATTCGGTGACCAGCTCGGTATAGAGATGGCCGTCCAGATGGTCGATCTCATGGCAGAACGCCCGGGCGGTAAAGCCCTCGGCCTCCCGCTCGTGCCAAATCTGTTCCCGATCCTGATAGCGGACGGTGACCTTCATGGGGCGCTTGACCATGCCGTATTTTCCCGGCACGCTGAGGCAGCCCTCGGCACCGTCCTGCTCGCCCTCGGAGGCGATGATCTCCGGATTGATGATCTCCAGAAAGGAGCCGTCCTCCACCATCACCAGCGCCAGACGGCGCAGGATGCCCACCTGCGGTCCCGCAAGGCCGGCGCCTTCGGCGGCGGTGAGGGTCTCGTGCATATCGTCCAGCAGGGTAAACAATCTTTCGTTAAAGTCCGTCACAGGACGGCATTTTTTGGTGAGGATATCGTCCCCCACCTTGACAATGTTGCGAATCGCCATAGCTTTTTCCTCCGATTCAAAATAGCGGGTTGATCTCTAAAGAAACCGTGGCCAGTGCCCCGCGGATGAGGGTCTCTGCCTTGGAAAGCAGGCCGGAAGCAAACCGCCGCGCGGCGGGAGTGCTTTTTCCCCGGAAGGTGACCAGGTCGTAATAGCGTTTGTTGACCTTGGCGATGGCGGCAGGCGCGGGGCCAAGGATCTGGTTTTGGGCGTCGGGGCAGGAGGGCAGCTTGTCCCGCAGCAGCCGGGCAAACTGCAGAGAGGCCTGGTGGACGCTCGCCTCGTCCCCGCCTCCAAAGCGGAAGAGGAACAGATCGGTAATGGGCGGCGCCTGCAGGGCGCGGCGGGAAGCGATCTCCCCCCGGTAAAAGCCGTCATAGTCCTGCGCCGCAGCGGCGCGGATCACCGGATTGTCGGGGGTATAGGTCTGGATGACCGCCCTGCCCCGCTTGTCCCGCCGTCCGGCGCGCCCCACCACTTGGGTGAGCAAGGAAAAGGTGCGCTCGGCGGCGTGATAATCGCCGCTGTACAGGGACAGGTCGGCGTCAAGCACACCCACCAGCGTCACCCGGGGAAAATCCAGCCCTTTGGCCACCATCTGGGTGCCCAGCAGGATATCGGCCTTGCCGGAGGCAAAGTCCTCCAGAAGCGCCTCGTGGGTGGTGCGTCCCTCGGTGGTGTCGGCATCCATACGGATCAGCCGCGCCGTGGGAAAGAGATCCTGCAGATCGTCCTCGATGCGCTGGGTGCCCGAGCCAATGAGCTTGAGATGGTCTCCCCCGCAGGCCGGACAAACGGCGGGCATGGGGATGGAATAGCCGCAGTGGTGGCACATCAGCCGATTGTTGCGGCTGTGATACACCAGCGGCACCGAACAGTTGACGCACTGGGGCACGTGTCCGCATTCCACGCAGGCCGCCATCCGAGCGGCGCCTCGCCGGTTGAGAAACAGGATGCTCTGTTCTCCCCGGCGCAGGTTTTCCCCAAGCTCCTGCTCCAGCTCGGGGCTGATGCGGGAGGGGTCGCCCTGCATCAGCCGTCCCCGCATGTCGGCAAGGAGCGTCTGGGGCAGGGGCACGTTCTGGAAGCGATGCTCCAGCCGGAACAGCTTGTAAGCGCCCTGTTCCGCGGCGTAATAGCTTTCCACAGAAGGGGTGGCCGAGCCGAGAAGCAGCAGGCAGTTTTCCTGCGCCGCCCGGTATTTTGCCACGTCCCGGGCGTGGTAGCGGGGATCGTTTTCCGAACGATAGGAGGGCTCGTGTTCCTCGTCCAGAATGATGCAGCCGATGTTTTTGCAGGGGGAAAGCACGGCGGTGCGCGTGCCCACGATCACCCGAGCGTCCCCGTGGGAGATGCGATAATAGGCGTCCCGACGCTGGGCGTCGGTCATGCCGCTGTGCACTACCGCCACCAGCCCGCCGAACTGTCCGCGAAAAAGGCGCACGGTCTGAGGCGTGAGGGCGATCTCGGGCACCAGCATGATGGCCGTTTTGCCCCGGTCGAGGGCCTCCCGGATCAGACGCAGATAGATCTGGGTCTTGCCGCTCCCTGTGACGCCATACAGCAGCGCGGCCTCGGGCCGACCGCTGTCCGTCAGGGCGCGCAGTCCCTGCCAGACGGCATTTTGTTCCGCCGTCAGCTCGATGGGGCGGTCTTGCGGCGGCTCGGCCTGAGAAAGACGGCTCACCGGCTGATCCTCCCGAAGCAGGATGCCCTTGTCCGCCAGCGCGTGCACCACGCCTGCGTTGACGCCGGTGCGATAGCACAGCTCCTTTTCCGGCAAAACGCCGCAGGAATAGATGCAGTCCAGCGCCGCCCTTCTCTGGGGGGTGAGGCGGCCGCCCAGCCGGGCAAGCGCCTCCTCCTGAGGCAGGGCGGGACGGACGAGTCGGACGGTATTCTCCCGAGGTGTGGGGGCAAAATGCTGTTTGCAATCGAGCACGCCGGCTCGCGCCAGCGCACGCAGCTCGCTTGTGATGCTCTCCAAGCCGCTCTCTTTGGCGATCTCGGCGGCGGTCATGGGCTTTTCCGCCCCATCCAGCACCGAAAGGATGCGCCGCTTTTTTGCGGTCAGCTCGACGGCGCCTTCGTCATACGGGGCGGCCAGAGAAAAGGTTTCGGGCAGACGCGTCCAGATCCCGGGAGGGAGCAGGGCGTCGGCCGCCTGAAAGAAGGTGCAGAAATACCGCTGACAGATCCACAGCGCCAGCGCCTTTTGCCCCTCGTCCAGCGAAAACTCGTCGGAAAAAACGTGGGTCAGGCTCTTGCGCCTTTTGTCCTCCCCTTCCGCGGAATACAGAGACAGGATGATTCCGTTGGTCTCTTTATTGCTCTTGCCGAAGGGAACGGACACGCGGCTGCCCTCCCGCGCCGCATGCTGCAGCGCCGGTGGAACGGCATAATCATAAGGGCGGTCTATGGAATAGACCGCCGCCGATACCGCAACGCGGGCAACCAGAGTCTGCATGGTCAGCGGGGCTTACAGATCGTAGGAAAGGTCGTCCTGAGAGGCGTCGTCCGCCACCTTGTCGACCACGATGCGTCCGCTGACGATATCGTCCAAGGCCAGCTTGACCGGCTTTTCGTCCAGCTTTTCTTCGTTGCGCTCGGCCTCCTCGGCGATATCACGGGCACGCTTGGCGGTGACGTTGACCAGCAGATAGCGGTTGTTCACCTTTTTCAAAAGTTCTGACATAGAAGGGTGCAGCATAACTAAATTACTCCTTATATTGCAACAATTTTATCTTATTCCAAAACAAATCCGCGGTTTTCCCGACGGCAGCGGCAGGCGGTGACGATGCTTTTTAATTCATGTACCGCGCCGTCCACCGTGTCGTTGACCACGATATAGTGAAAGGCGTCCATATTGGCGCATTCCCTGCGGGCGGCCTCGGTACGGCGCAGGATGGTCGCCTCGTCCTCGGTGCCGCGATGGCGCAGACGGCGCTCCAGCTCGGCATAGGAGGGCGGCGCGATAAAGACCAGCACGGCGTCAGGCCGCTTGCGCTTGACGTTGAGGGCGCCCTGGATCTCGATCTCCAGAACCACGTCCTCCCCGGCGGCCAGATGGGCGTCCACCGGATCCATGGGGGTGCCGTAGAAATTGCCCACATATTCGGCGTGCTCCAGCAGGCGATCCTGCTTGATGAGATCCAAAAACTCCTCCCTGGTGATGAACAGGTATTCCACCCCGTGCGTCTCCCCTTCTCTGGGGGCGCGGGTGGTGGCGGAAACGGAATAGTAGATGCCGTCCATCTCCGAAAAGACTCTTTTCAAAACCGTGCCCTTGCCCGCTCCGCTGGGGCCGGTCACCACAAAAAGCGTTCCCTTTTTAGGCATTCTCCTCTTCCTCCTCCTCTTCGTCCTCGCTGTAGATGCGGTTGGCGATGGTCTCCGGCTGGATGGGTGAAAGGATGACGTGATCCGAGTCGGTCACCAGCACGCTGCGGGAGCGGCGCCCGTAGGTGGCGTCGATGAGCATATTGTTTTCCTTGGCCTTGGAGATGATGCGCCGGACGGGCGCGAACTCCGGGCTGACGATGGCCACCAGCCGGTTTGCCGAGACCATGTTGCCAAAGCCGATGTTGATCAGTTTCATAGTTCCCCCGATGTAGCTTACTCCAGATTCTGGATCTGTTCCCGGATCTTTTCGATCTCGGCCTTCATATCCACCACGGTCTTGGCGATTTCAAAGTCGTTTGCCTTCGAGCCGATGGTGTTGGCCTCCCGGTTGAGCTCCTGCACCAAAAAGTCCAGCTTGCGTCCCACGGCGGCGCCGCTTTTCAGCATGGAATCCAGCTGACCCAGATGGGAGCGCAGACGCACCACCTCTTCGGTGACGTTGACCTTGTCGGCATAGAGGGCGGCCTCCTGCAAAATGCGGGACTGGGCCAGCTCGGTGCCGTCCAGGATCTCCTCCATTCGGGCGGCGATGCGGGCGCGGTATTCCTCCACCGTGTCGGGCGAACGTTTTTCCACAAAGTCCACGTATTCCCGCAGCAGCCCCGCGCGATATACGATGTCCTCGCACAGACGGGCGCCCTCCCGCTGACGCATGGCGTTGTATTCCTCCAGCGCTGCATCGAGAACGGCGCTCACCTCGGCCTTGAGCTGATCGGCGTCGGCCTCCTCCTTGGTCTCCTCCATGGCGTCGGGCAGATGGAGCAGGGACAACGCGGTCACCTCGTCGGTGATGCCGTATTCGTCGGACACCTGACGCAGCGCGTCCAGATAGCCCCGGATGACCGCCATATTGGGGGTGATGCGGATATCGCTGCCCTCCTTGGCGCGGACGGTGACGTAGATATCCACCTTGCCCCGGGCGATGGCGGCCTGCGCCTTTTTGTTCACCAGATCCTCCAGATAGCCATAGACCCGGGGAACCTTTACATTGAGTTCGAGAAACCGGTGGTTGACCGAGCGGATCTCCACCGTGATCTCTCTCCATTCATTTTCCTGTTTGACCCGGCCATAGCCGGTCATGCTTTTCAGCACGAATATCACTTCCTGTTTCTGCAATGGCAGTTTATTTTATTGCTCCAAGATGCGGGAGATGGCAAAATGCATCTCGTTTCCGTTTTTCTTCATGCTGCGGGAGACAAAGACGCAGATCAGCAGTCCCACGGCAAAGCCGATTCCGCCCACCAGCGCCCGCTGTCCATCGCCGCCTCCTCCGAGGAAATACCCCAGAAAGAACAGCACCAGCGGCATGAGATACATCAGCACAGCCAGCTTGAGCACCCGCTTGGTTGAACTGAAGACGATCACCTGATCGCCCTTTTCCGCGCCCACCTCGTTGTCGGCGCGCACCACCACCGTCTCCTCCGGGTGGGGGCAGCCGTGACAGGTGTGACAGTCGCCGCTGCAGGCCGACTGCCGGGTGACGGCGATCATGGCGGTGTGGTCGTCCACCAGACGGACGACCGTTGCTTTTTGTTCCATAAAACAGCTCCTTTTATTCTTCCATCGGGCGGAATCGCGCCATCACCGCTTCGGCGGCGCGAATCCCGTCTACGGCGGCGCTCATGATGCCGCCGGCATAGCCCGCTCCTTCTCCGCAGGGCACAAGCCCCCGGGCGGCGGGACTGCACAGATCGTCCCCGCGCAGCAGGCGCACCGGCGAAGATGTCCTCGTCTCCACTCCGGTGAGCACCGCGTCGGGGGCGTCGTAACCGCGAATCTTTTTTGCAAAGATAGGGACCGAGCGCCGCAGCATGGCGCAGATCCCCTGGGGCAGGATCTCGTCCATCCGGCAAAACATCCACCCGCGGGGATAGGTGGGTGTGACGGCACCAAGCCGGAGGGTCTTTTTGTCCTTGAGAAAATCGCCCATCCGCTGAACGGGTGCCAGATAGCCTCCCCCTGCCGCGGCAAAGGCGGTCTGCTCCAGTCTGCGCTGAAAGCGCATGCCGTCCAGCACATCCGAGCCAAAGTCCCCTGCGTCCACCGAGACACACAGCGCAGCGTTGGCATTTTGTCCGGCGCGGGCGTGATAGCTCATGCCGTTCACCGCCATGCCGCCCGCCTCCGACGCGGCGGCCACCACCTGTCCTCCCGGGCACATGCAAAAGGAATAGCAGCCCTTTTGTCCCTCCCGATGGGAGAGGGTGTATTCCCCCGGCGGGAGACCGGCCATGCCGGCATATTTTCCATAGAGAGCGGCGTCGATGTGCTCCTGCAGATGCTCGACCCGGACGCCCACCGAAAAAGGCTTGGACTCCATGGAAATGCCCTGATCCAGCAGGGTCTGAAAGCTGTCCCGGGCGGAATGGCCGATGGCCAGCACCGCCGTTTCGCAGGGAATGTCCTCCCCCGCGAGCCGGATCCCGCGCAGCGCTCCGTCCCGCAGGATGAGGCGCTCCATGGGCGTGTCAAAACGGACCTCCCCGCCCAGGGCGCAGATCTCCCTGCGGATGGAGACCACGATGCTTTTCAGCAGGTCGGTGCCCACATGGGGCTTGGCCGCGCGCATGGCGTCCTTGGGCGCTCCGTGGGCCAGCAGCAGCTCGGTCACCAGCTCGCACCGGGGATCGCCGATGCGGGTGGTCAGCTTGCCGTCGGAATAGGCGCCTGCGCCTCCCTCGCCAAACTGGATGTTGCAGCTCTCGTCCAGAGCTCCGCCGGAGAAAAACCGCTCCACCGCCTCGTCCCGCCGCTCCATGCTTCCGCCCCGCTCGAACACCAGCGGGCGGTAGCCGTTTTTCGCAAGGAGAAGTGCCGCAAACATCCCCGCGGGGCCAAAGCCGATGACCACCGGACGATGCCCAAGCGTCTCCCTTCCCGTGGGGATGGGCAGTCTTGCGGGGACGCGCAGCCGCACGGCGGGATTGTTTGCGCGGGCGACCAGCGCGGACTCGTCGCAGGCAAGCTCCAGCTCTACCGTACAGATGGCGCGGAGAGCGCCGTGACGCAGGTCAAAGCTCTGCTTGCGGACGCCGCCGCCCAGCACGTCGGCAGCAGAGACGCCGCAGACCTTCCGGGCGGAGGCAACTGCCTCCTCCTCCCCAAAGGGAAAAGGAAGCCCGATATTGGAAACAAGAATGCTCATGGATTGGTTTCGGTTCCGCCGCCGTTGTTTTCCTCATCCGGCTGAGGCTCCGTTACCTCGTCGGGATGGAGGGCGGCGTAAAGCTCCTCCTCGGTGATGCCGGCGATGACCTGCGTTCCGTCAAAGACATAGATCTGACGGTTTGCGGTGGTCACCGTGCAGGGCAGGATGTTTTCTCCGGCGCTCAGGCTTTCCAGACGATAGTTGGGTGTCACCGTCAGGTCGCCGGGACGGAGCGCCTGCACCAGCTCTGCCGGGCCAAAGACAGTCACCGGGATCTCCTGCTCGGGATAGGTGAGATACTCGTCTCCGGGCAGCACATCGGGGGTGAGTGTGAGCGTCCTGCGGATATAGCCCTCCACGTTCACCGTAACGGTGGCGGTATGGGCGAGCTCACCCACGGCGGAAACGCCGTTGTCCAGCAGAATGGGGAAGGTAAACTCGTGCTTGTCATCTTCCAGTACCTCTGCAAGATCAATGGTGCCCAGCGGGATCTGATTGTATTCCCGGATCACCGAAGGCGAGCCGGTGAGCACTACGGAATCCGGGTCGATGGTGTATTGCACCATGCCCTCGGTGAGGTAAGGATGATTGATGAAACTGACGGTAAAGGGCACGGAATTGTTCTGCCGCACGGTCACCGTCAGCGTGGTGGAAGGCGTGTCGGCCGACAGATGGGAGTCGGTGACCTCGTTGCCCTTGGCGTCCAGCAGCGTGTAGCTGCACCGGGTCTGCACCGTGTTGCCGATGCTGCCGATGTCATAGGTGATATGCGCCCTTTCGATCTGGTCGATGATGCTTTCGGGGCCGGTGACGGCGATGGCATCCGGCGAGGCGGAATAGCCCGCCAGCGTATAGCCGTCAGCCAGCGTGCCCGTCAGCTCGATCTCCACCGGGACGGAAACCGTGGTCATCCGATCGACCACCACGCTGACCTGCGTGGGCGTTTTGGACGACATGGTGATGCCGTTGGCATCCACCACCACGCGGTAATTGAGGTTGTAGGTGCCCGGCTCGGTGATGGAGGCCACGCTGGCGGTGGCGGTGATGTATTCGGCGCTCATATCCAGAATGTTGGAAAAGCTGCCCGTCACCCGAACGGAAACCTTGTTGTTGCTCCCGCTGAGGACGACCAGATTGTTCTGGCTGAGCTGTGCCAGACCGTCCAGCTGGACGGGGATGTTGCGGTAGTCCACCGTTTTGTCGGTATTGCGCGAGCTCATCACATAGGCCCACAGGATCACCGCAAAGAGCAGCGAGAAGACCCGCAAAAGCACGTCATGTTCCTTGATCCATTTCATTTTTGCAGCAGCCCCCTTACGCGCTCCTTGAGAGAGAGCTTGGTTTTTTCTTCCTCCTGCGGCATCAGCTTTGCGGTCAGCAGCCGCTCCAGCGTTTCAGGCGCCAGATGCTGCTTGAGGATGCCGCCCTCGGCCAGCGAGATCGATCCGGTCTCCTCCGAGACGATCACCGACAGCGAATCGTACACCTCGCTCTGTCCCAGACCCGCCCGGTGACGGGTGCCCAGATCCTTGCTGATGTTGAGCTTGCCGCTGAGGGGAAGGATGCAGCCGGCGGCGACGATGCGGCCGTCTGCAATGATCACCGCACCATCATGGAGCGGCGCCTTGTTGTAAAACAGGTTTTTCAGCAGCTCGGCGTTGACGTCGGCATTGATGGTGGTGCCGGTGTTGATGATGGGCTGGAGGGAATCGCTCCGCTGGAAGATGATCAGCGCGCCGGTCTTTGTCCACGAGAGTGCGTTGACCGCCTCGATGGTCTGGACAATGGCGGCGTCGGTGGTCATCTTTTGCTGGGTGCGGGTGTTGACCAAAAACCGGGACAGCTTGTTGCTGCCCACCTGCTCCAGCATCTTGCGCAGTTCAGGCTGGAAGATGATGACCAGCGCAAGGATTCCCACCTGCATGATGGTCTCCATGATGAAATTGGTGACGTGCATCTGAAGCACGTCGGACAGCTCCAGCAAAAGGAGCATGGCAATCAGCCCGTACAAAAGCTTTCTCGCACTGGTGTTCCGCAAAAACCGCAGCAGACGGTACAGCAAAAAGGCCACAAGCAGGATATCAATGATATCCATGGGGGTGGCCAGCTTGGCGGAATTGATCATAGATTCCAGAATACTCATAGCCGCTTTCCTTTTTACAAGTATTTATACCTAAAATAATATTAACAAAAAAGCGGCGTTTTTTCAATAGCGAAAGCGGTGTTTTTTGCGCAATTAAAGGCTTTTTAAGAAATCCTTCAAAATCCGGAGAAACCCTTCCCCGTCTTTTGGGGTCACAAAGGCCGACAGGCTGACCCGCACCGTCCCCTCAGGCAGCGTTCCCCCGCTCCGGTGCGCCAGGGGCGCACAGTGCAGCCCCGCCCGGACGCACACGCCTCGTTTTGCCAGCTCCTCCGCCGTATCTGCGGGATCTGCCCCCTTCACCCGGAAGGACAGCACCCCGCTCTGTGGCGCGCCCGAAAAGACCTCCACGCCCTCCAGTGCGCCCAGCCCCTCCGCGATGCGGGCGAGCAGCGCCTTCTCCCGCCCCGCGATCTCCTCCCGATGTGTCCGGACAAAGCGCAGCCCTTCCCGCAGCCCGGCGATGCCGGGAACGTTGAGGGTACCGCTCTCCAACCCGTCGGGGAGAAAGCCGGGCTGACGGGTTTCCATGGAAAGGCTGCCCGTCCCGCCCTCCAGAATGCTGTAAATGGGAATATCTTTACAGCACAGCAAAATCCCGGTTCCCTGCGGCCCATAGAGTGCCTTGTGTCCGGGCATGCACACAAAGGCGGCAGATCGCAGTCTGCGCACATCCAGCGGCAGTACGCCTGCCGACTGGGAGGCGTCCACCACAAGGGGCAGCCCCCGCTCCGCGCACAGGGTATCCACCTGCTCCAAGGGGAGGACATAGCCGAAGACGTTGGAAACATGGTTGAGAATGACGCATTTCGTCTCGGGTGTGATCGCGCCTCGGATGGCCTTCACAGCTCCCTCCGGGTCAAACAGC
This sequence comes from Oscillospiraceae bacterium, assembly GCA_902797555.1. Classification (GTDB taxonomy): domain Bacteria; phylum Bacillota; class Clostridia; order Oscillospirales; family Butyricicoccaceae; genus UBA4644. The sequence continues at coordinate 1,197 of CADBTM010000149.1, read as the reverse complement.
GGCGAAATCGCCGGGGTGAACGTGACGCCCCGTTCCTCCATGGCGGCAAGGGGACGCACCACCGAATTGTGCTCGTAACCCGAGATCACGCAGTGTCCCCCGTCGTGGAGCAGACTTTTGATGGCAAGGTTGAGGGCATGGGTGGCGTTTTGGGTGAAAACCACCCGCGCAGGGTCGTCCATGCCGAAAAAGGCGGCAGCCTCTTCCCTGCAGGCATATACCGTCTCGGCCGCCCGCAGGGCGGGGGCGTGACCCGATCTGCCCGGATTGGCGCAGGTCTCCATCGCCCGGGCGGCTGCGCGAAAAACGGCGGACGGCTTTTGCAGGGTGGTGGCCGCCGCGTCCAGATAGATCACGGACGCACCTCCCGGCTCCGACCGTCGGGCAGCAGGTCATAGACCGCCGTATAGCGGAACCCGCCGGCGTCCAGCACATGGAGCGCCCGGGCGAGCCCGCGGGAATCCAACCGCAGACCGTGTGCGCACGAGCCACGCCCCATCTGAGTGGCGGGCTTGCCCAGGGTTGCGGGAATGCCGCTCCTTTTCAGGGCGGAAAGCGCTCGCTGCGCCTCGGTCAGCGAGCGGAAAACAATCACAGAACTCAAAAAAAGCACTTCCCTTCGCACCATTCTATGCGAAGGAAAGTGCCGATGTACTTGCCGTTATTCCCTGACGATGAGGCAGACGGCCTGCGCCGCGATGCCCTCGCCCGAGCCGGTAAAGCCCAGCCCCTCCTCGGTTTTGCCCTTGACCGAGACCTGATCGATCCCCAGACCCAGCGCCGAGGCGATATTCTGCCGCATGGCGTCGATATAGGGCGCCAGCTTGGGTCGCTGCGCCACCACAGTGGAGTCGATGTTTTCCACCCGCCAGCCCTTTGCCCTGAGCTCGTCGCCGCACGCCCGCAAAAGCTGCATGCTGTCCGCCCCCTTGTAGGCAGGGTCGGTGTCGGGAAAATGGGAGCCGATATTGCCCAGCGCCGCCGCGCCGAACAGAGCATCGATGATGGCGTGCAGCAGAACGTCGGCGTCGCTGTGCCCCAAAAGTCCCTTTTCAAAGGGGATGTCCACCCCGCCGAGGATCAGCCTGCGCCCCTCGGTGAGACGGTGTACGTCATAGCCCCAGCCCACTCGCGTCACGGCTGAAACCCTCCTTCCAGAATCCCCTGGGCGATCCGCAGATCGGTGGGGGTGGTGAT
>CADBTM010000148.1 GCA_902797555.1 Oscillospiraceae bacterium | reverse complement strand
GTTCGTCACCGTCTTTGCCGGCCTTTCCAAGGGTGACCGCTTTGACTATCTCATCCAGAAATGCGTGGAGTGCGGAGCATCCCACATCGTCCCCTTTTCGTCGCAAAACTGCGTGGTGCGGCTGGACGAGCGGGATCGGGACAAAAAGCGTCAGCGCTATGCCCGCATTGCGCTGGAGGCGTCCAAGCAGTGTCAGCGCTCCCGTCCGGTGACAGTGGGGGAGATCGTGCCCTTTTCCGAGGCGGTGCGCATGGCAGGGGAGAGCGGCTGCGGCCTGTTCCTCTATGAAAGGGAAAATCGGCAGAGCCTTTCCGCTGTATTGCGGGAGCATACGGGCTGCGGCAGCATGGCCGTGGTCACCGGACCCGAGGGCGGCTTTACTGAGGAGGAGGCGCAGCTTGCCCGCAACGCGGGTCTGCACTGTGTTTCCATCGGCTCCCGTATCCTCAGATGCGAGACCGCGCCTGTGGCGGCTGTCTGCGCCATCATGTATCAGACAGGCAACTTTGACATCGGAGTGTGAGGATCCTTGAACGATAAGAATCGTAAGAAAAAGCAGGAGCAGGAGCTGGCAACCAACCGGATGCTGGTGATTTTCGTCTTTGTGATCGTCGTGCTGTACGGCATGAAGATGCTTTACAGCGTTATGAGCTTTGGCTCGACCTATCTGCAAGGTCAGCGCGCCAACCTGATCGTCCTTCTCATCGCCGCCGCTGCGGCCGTTGTATTTCTGGTTGTCGGCCTTGTCCAAAAGAAGAAGGGCGCTTTGAAAAAGGATAAGGTGTTTACCCCGTTTTTCATTGCTTTCCTCTTTGCCGTGATCGCCCTTTCCGCCCTTGTGCTGCGGCTGGAGATCCTGCACGGAATGGATATCCTGTATATCGCCCTGCCGCTGCTTGCGGTGCTGTATCTGGTCAATCTGGTGTTCGAGCGTCAGTTCCTCACCTTCTGCGTGGTGGAGATCGCGGCCATCGGCGCCGCATATTGCAGTTATCGCGGCGCGTGGGAGCGGGTTCCCATGACGGTGATCGCCATTCTTCTGGCGCTGGTACCGCTGGCGCTGGTGCTGGCCGACTCCAAGGCGCTGAAAGATATCAAAACCACTCTCCTGGGACGCAACGCGGACAAGCGGTTTACCGTCGCGCTGTGCTGCGTCACGGTGGCGCTGGTGGCGCTGGCGATCCTGCTGGGAGGGAAGATGGCGCTCATCCTCACCATCGCGCTGGGCGCAGTGCTCCTTGGCACAGCAGTTTATTATACCGTCAAGGCAATGTAAATAATCGTAAAAGAATTTTATTCTTGAAAAGCTCTTGACAAATGCATCTTTTCCCTATATAATAATTCATGCTTGCTGCGGCAAGCATCAAATGGCGGCGTAGCTCAGTTGGCTAGAGCATCCGGTTCATACCCGGCAGGTCATAGGTTCAAATCCCATCGCCGCTACCATTTTTCGGCCCGTTGGTCAAGAGGTTAAGACACCGCCCTTTCACGGCGGAATCATGGGTTCGATTCCCGTACGGGTCACCAAAAGCGGGACGTTCCCAGCGTCCCGCCAAGATGGAGACATAGCTCAGCTGGTTAGAGCGTTCGCCTCACACGCGAGAGGTCATGGGTTCGAGTCCCCTTGTCTCCACCATAAGAATGCCCCTGCCTGAAAGGCGGGGGCATTCTTATATCTGCCGACAGGAGAATACGTATAAAAATGAAATGAGCTCTTGTTCATCGTGCAAGAGCTCATTTTATTATTTGTGAAATCAGACACTCGATCATTTCAGCGGTGCATCTCATCTTCCTGAAGCTCCATGTGATCAATGGCGTACCGCAGCGCCATGCCGATCAGCTCGTTGCGGGATCGGTTGGTCTTCGCCGACAAAACGTTGTATTCCTCCTGCAGCGCCCTGTCGATGCGGATCGTCATTGTGACATATCTGTCTTCTTTAGGGGTCACAATAAACTTTTCCATAGTGCAGTGCCTCCGTTTTTTACTTCATTATAATATTAGAAAAAGGCGTATGACTATAACAAAAAAGAAGTTAGAAATTATGTTGCTTTTCATATTATAATATGATATTATTTTTATAATATCATGCCGGGCTCTGCTCGGAATAATAAGGAGGAAACACTATGCTCAATCCATCCGTCATCATTTTAACTGCCGTCATATCGCTCTTGATTTCAGTTATCGCAGCCTTTGAATTCCGTAATATCGCGGAAATGAAGGGTCACACAGGGGGGAAGTACTTTGCCTGGTGCTTCCTGTTTGGCCCCGTGGGTTGGGCAATGGTCATCGCGCTGCCCGACCGCAATTCCGCCCAGACTGTCTTGAACCGTTCTCAGGCGGAGGCTGATTCCGCCCCGGCCGAAGAGCTTCCCGAGCTGTAAAGGAGGCGCACCATGTCAGAACGGTATAGCAGACTGTTTTCTCTGGACGAGAATCTTTACTCTGTGGGCTCTCCTTTGCTGATTGCAGCAGGTGCACTGCTCAAGGACAATCAGACAGGCCGCGTTTTGGCGCAGCTGAAGCTGAAAAATATCGGGCAGAAACCTGTCAAGGCAGTTAAGGTGCGCCTTGTCCCGCTGGATACGGTGAATCGTCTTCTGGGAGACGAAGTGCAGTACGAGTATCTCGATCTGGATATCGCCAGGGATGTGGAGTTTGGACAAAAAGCGCCGATTGTGCTCCCTGACCCCTCTGCACGCGGCTTTGCAGCCGAGGTGACAGAGGTCGCCTTTTCGGACAACACGGTCTGGACGTCCTCCGGAGCACTGTGGGAGCCGCTGCGTCGGCCTGAGCCGATTTCGGATCACGAGCTGTTAAAGCAATATTGTCTCCATTTCGGCAACAGCGCGTCCTGCCGCCCGCTGGAACAAAAGGATCTGTGGACCTGCGCCTGTCAGGCGATCAACCGCGCTTCGGAAGAGAGCTGTCACCTGTGCGGCAACCGCCGCGCTGATCTCCTTGCCTGCGATTGGTCTGCGCTGGAGGCGGAGAAGGAGCAGCGCCTCGCGGAAGAGGCAGCCGAGCGTGAAAGGCTCGCAGAAAAGAAACGTATTGCTGAGGAAGAGGCTCGCATCGAAAGGGAAAAAGCCCGTGCCGCCGCCCAGGTCAAAGCCAAAAAGATGATGAAAATAGGTTTCACTACTTTGGCTGCCGTGATCGCCGTCGTGCTTGTTGTGACAAAGGTGATTCTTCCCGGGAACCATTACAAAAAGGCGCAGGCAATGCTGGCATCCGGCGACTATGCCGGCGCTGCCGAAGCGTTTGAAAAGCTGGGAGACTATAAGGACAGCGCAGACATGGCTAACGAGTCCCATTATCGAATAGCACAGGCAATGCTGGCGAAAGGGGAAGAAGCTGCTGTTGCGGTTGAGTTCGGTAAAGCAGGGGAGCATCTGGACTCCAAGGAATACGCGGCGAAGCTGTGGAATAAGATCGCGGTCAGGAATACTGTGTCTGCCGGAGGGGATCATACGGTCGGCCTCCGTTTCGACGGCACCGTGGTGGCTGTGGGCTACAACGAGGACCGTCAGTGCAACGTGAGCGGCTGGACGGATATCGTGGCGGTGTCTGCCGGTTGGTATTATACGGTCGGTCTCCGTTCCGACGGCACCGTGGTGGCTGTGGGTGTCAACAGCGACCGTCAGTGCAACATAAGCAGCTGGAAGGATATCGTGGCGGTGTCTGCCGGAGGGGATCATACGGTCGGTCTCCGTTCCGACGGCACCGTGGTGGCTGTGGGCTACAACGAGGACCGTCAGTGCAACGTAAGCAGCTGGACGGATATCGTGGCGGTGTCTGCCGGATATGATCATACGGTCGGT
>CADBTM010000147.1 GCA_902797555.1 Oscillospiraceae bacterium | reverse complement strand
TCCAGGCCCATGCCGGTATCAATGTTTTTCTGCTTCAGCTCCGTATAATGACCCTCTCCGTCATTGTCAAACTGGGAAAACACATTGTTCCATACCTCAATATAGCGGTCGCAATCGCAGCCGACGGTGCAGTCCGGCTTGCCGCAGCCGTATTTCGGGCCGCGGTCATAGTAGATCTCGGAGCAGGGGCCGCAGGGTCCGGGGCCGTGCTCCCAGAAGTTGTCCTCCTTGCCGAAACGATAAATGCGGTCGGCAGGGATTCCGATCTCCTCGTTCCAGATACGGAAGGCCTCGTCATCGTCCACATAGATGGAGGGGTACAGCCGGTTTTCGTCGATGCCGACCACCTTGGTGAGAAACTCCCAGCTGTAGGCGATGGCTTCCTTTTTGAAATAATCGCCGAAGGAGAAATTGCCCAGCATCTCAAAATAGGTGCCGTGACGGGCGGTCTTGCCCACGTTTTCGATATCGCCTGTGCGGATGCACTTCTGGCAGGTGCACACCCGCTTTCTGGGCGGGATCTCCTCCCCCTTGAACCAAGGCTTCATGGGGGTCATGCCGGCGTTGATCAGCAGCACGGAGGCATCGTTTTGCGGCACCAGCGAAAAGCTGGGCAGACGAAGATGTCCCTTGCTCTCAAAGTAGCTGAGAAACATTTCTCTCAGCTCGTTCAATCCACGTTTTTCCATTTTTGATGTCCTCTTTATGATAAATTATTTCGATTCGTTTCCAGTGTCCCCGCGCCGTTTCCGCAGGATGGAATAGGGCGGTGCGGCCGCGGGCAGGGTGGCGTACACCGTCATATGGGGAACGTTTGCCATCTCTATTGGCTCCCCTTCTTCGTTTTTCATATCCCGCAGCGCGATGGGAACGGCGGGCTTTCCGGGGATGAGCAGCTCCAGCGGATCGTCCATGCGGAACTTGTTTTTGTGACGCAGGCGAGCGTTTCCCCTCTCGTCACACTGCTCCACCACGGCGCACACATCCCATTCCCGGACGTAATTGCTGTCTGACATATGCTGGGTGTGCGGATCGCCGAAGTAAAACCCGGTAAAGTATTCCCGATGGCTCACCTTGTGCACCTCGTCCAGCAGTTCCTGAGGCGGCGCGTAATGGTCAGGATCCGCCCAGAACAGATCAACGGCGCGGCGATAGGCGCCCGTGACCACTGCGGCGTAATAGGCCGTTTTGACACGGCCTTCGATCTTAAAGCTTTCGATGCCCGCCTGTGCCAGTCGATCGACATACGGCAGCAGATTCATATCCTTGGAATTGAAAATGTAGGTTCCGTGGTCGTCCTCCTCCACCGGCATATATTCACCGGGGCGATATTCCTCCACCACGCGATAGCTCCATCGGCAGGGCTGGGCACAGTTTCCCCGGTTTGCATCCCGGGAGGCCAGATAGTTGGAAAGCATGCACCGCCCGGAATAGGCCATGCACATCGCGCCGTGCACAAAGGCTTCGATTTCCAGTTCGGGCGGTGTGTTCCGGCGGATACAGGCAATTTCCTCCAGCGACAGCTCCCGGGCGAGAACGATGCGTTTTGCACCAAGCGCATGCCACATGCAGGCAGCCTGAGCATTGACGATGCTGGTCTGGGTGGAGATATGGATGGGACAGTGAGGCGCATACTGTTTGGCAAGTGCCATCACGCCCAGATCGGCAAGGATCAGCCCGTCTGCGCCCATTTCGTCCAGTGCGGAAAGATACTCGGGCAGACGCTTCATCTCGTCATCCCGGGGCAGCGTATTGACCGTGACGTATACCTTGACGCCGCGGGCATGGCAATACACAATCGCCTCACCCATTTCCTCCAGGGAAAAGTTGTCCGAGGCGGAGCGCATCCCGTAGGCCTTCCCCGCCAGATAAACGGCATCGGCGCCATACGCCACAGCAAAGCGCAGCTTTTCCATATCCCCCGCGGGGGCAAGGACTTCCGGTTTTTTCATTCGTCGTACTTTCCTGCTGCCACGTCGGCAACCGCCCGATTGTGCTCTTCCAGCGTGCGGCTGAAGATATGGCTTCCGTCGGGCTTTGCCACATAGTAATAGTAGTTGTGATTCTCCGGCTGGATGGCCGCCATCATACAGGCCACACCGGGGTTGCAGATCGCCGTGGGCGGCAAGCCTTCGTGGGTGTAGGTGTTGTAGGGACTGTCGATCAAAAGATCCTCTGCCGTCAGCGCTTCCTTGTGTCCCGTGACGTACAGAATGGTGGGGTCAATCTGCAGGAAGGGGAAGCTGCTGCTCTTGAGACGGTTGTAGATTACACCTGCGATCATGGTGCGTTCTTCGTCAACCTTGCATTCTTTTTCCACCAGAGACGCCACGTTGACCACCTCAGCGATGGTCATCCCCCGCGCTTCGGTGAGGTTGCGCATGGGCGTGGTGTACTTTTTGACGAAGTTATTCAGCATTTTATTGATCACATCGATGGTATGGCTGCGCTGATTGATATTGTCGCTGGTGGTATAAAACTCATAGGTATCCGGGAAAAGATATCCCTCCAGACGGTTTTCTCCCAGAGGAACGTCCTTGAGCATGAAGTGGGCAAAGTCATAATTGTTCGCCACGTCCCAGAAGGATTCCTCAGTGACCACATTCTTTTCCACCAGCAGCGCGCAGATCTCCTTCAGATTGTACCCCTCGGGAATGGTGACCGACACCACGGCTCGGGTGACCTTTTTCGCAAAAAAGGTATCCTTTATCTGGCCATAATCCATGTTGCGGTTGAGGTCATAATCCCCTGCGGGGATCGTTTCGATCTTCTTGAACTTCATCAGCAGCTTGAACAGGAAGGGATAATCGATGACCTTTTCCTCCTTGAGCATTTCGGCCACCGCATCGGTGGGGGTGTCCTCGCGCAGCGGGATGGTCACCGGGATATCATCCTGCACCAGTGCCAGAAAATCATTGACAAAAAGCAGGCCAAAGGTGGAGATCAGAAGAGAGATACCCACGATGAGCAGCACATAGCTCACCGTGTTCATACACCCGGCAAAAAAGCTGCTGATATGCTTCCAAACGCTTTTCCGTTGTTCTTCCATGGTTTCCTCCTAAAAATACAGGACGCGAATGATAAACAGGATGAGCAGCAGCCACATGCCCGGCGAGACAAACAGTCCCGTCAGCGTGGTGCCAGCGTCCTGCGATTGCAGCCGACGAATCCGGCCTTTTTCGATCAGGTTTTCCAGCGACCGCATGGCAAGCGCCAAAAACAGACACAGGAAGAATACGGAGATCAACGCCACATACCGCCAGATTCCCAAAACCGAATAGGTGCGTGCGGCTTCACTTAAAAACAAATAGCTCAGATTGTGTACGATATGGGCAAACACAGCAGGCCACACCGAATCGAGCACGTAGGTCATATATCCGTAAATCAGTCCGGCCACCAGAGGGCCTACAAAATTGGACAGATTGCCGTGCACCATGGCAAAGGCAAGGGAGCTGAGCAGCAGCGCGGGCCATGTTCCGCTGCGCTCCAGCGCGCTGAACAGCACGCCGCGGAAGAAAAGCTCCTCCATGATCGCGGGCAAAATGACCACCACCAGCAAAACCTGCCATGCTGCCCCAGATCCGAAAGCCGCAGGCTCCATCGCCTCATACACATCCTGCTTGATGAAAAGGCTGAAGCCCGCATTGACCAAGGCGGACAAAACGGAACAGGTCAGCGACATCCAGAAGACGAACCAGACGGTTTTTCTCTTATTGGGTTTGAGCCGCAGTGAAGCCCGCTCCCCGTTCTGATCCCGAACGAGACAGAGAACCAGAATCGGGATCAGGTACAATCCGATCTCCACGGCAACCGTTGCCCACAAGCTGTTGGGAAACGCGCCCTGTCCCCGCTGGTTTTCCAGCAGGAGCAAAAGCGCCATCACCGCCGCAGGCATAAACCCGGCTGTTACAACCAAGCGATCTTGTTTCATTCTTCCCTCTATGCTTTGAAATTAGTTATACATCAGATTGAGATAAAAGGGTGCCGACTTTGCGTCCGTCTGGGCGTCTTTTGTCAGCGGACGGAGACAGCCCATCGGAACGGCATACTCATTTGGAAGGGTGCGCCACACCGTACCCGGTGGACAAATCGCGCTCACAAGACGGGCTTTTCCCTCTCCGGCAGCCTCCATAACGCCTCGATCGTCTATAAAGCAATATGCCTTTACAGCATCCTGATTCTCCAGGAGAAATGCGCCATCCGGATAGAGCTCCAGATGATTGCGCCACAGGTCGGCGCTTCTTTCGGTCAGAAGGAGCGTGCTTCCCTCTCGTCGATAGATCTCGTCCATGGCGGGAATATCCTGAGATGTGACCCGCCGTACGGTTTCTCCCGGAAAAAGGGCTTTTTGTTCTGCCTTGTACTGGGAAACAAGTGCGGGAACGGAATAGCCGTATCGATCATAAAACCGCAGGAGACTGTCCTCCTGCGTGATGAGGACGCTGTACTTCTGCCCCCTCGCCCGCCCGATGGCTGCGGCCTCGGAGAGCAGCGCCCCCATCCAACCCTTTCCCCGGGCAGAGGGCGCCGTGCAGGCGGCATAGATATAATGGGCGGACTCACGCTTCCCGCTGTGCAAAACCGCACAGGGCAGCATCTGCAGAGAGGAGACGATCTCTCCGCTGCAGCGAAGCACAAGGATATTGTTCCCATCAAAGGTCTTTTCAAAAAACCACTGCCAGAATGCAGGGGGATCCTCCGGAAAACAGATGCTATAAAGCTCTGTCAATTTACAGAGATCCTCTTGATTTGCAAAGCCGATGGGCGGGATCATGCTTCCAGCTCCTTGCGAATCAACTGCAGGATATCCCTGTTGATCTCCTCCGGCGTTCTCAACGCGCCGTCTCTTGCGCAGGAGATCTTATGCCAGCCATAGGCATCGCACAGAGAAATCGCCCGATCATGACAGGCGCGGAGATAGTCATGATCCAGCTCGTGAATGTCGCCGCTCTCTCCCTGCCGTTTTTCCAGCATGCGGAAGGACAGCTCCACAGGCATATCCAGAAAGATCACACAAGTGGGCTCGGGCAATCCGAGAAGCTGGTATTCGTAGTGAAAGAGCCACTTGGAAAAGTCGTTCAGCTCATTCTGCTCCAGCTTGGAGGACTGGTGCACGGCATTGGAGGTGGTGTATCGATCGGAAAAGATCACCCTTCCCGCGTCGTAATCCTCCTTCCAATCGGTGCGGAAGGAGGCATAGCGATCCACGGCGAAAAAGGTGGACGCAGCATAGGCGTTGACGTCGCTGGGATGGCTGCCGAAATCCCCCCGAAGATACATCCGCACCAGCATGGAGCTCTCGTTTTCATATCGGGGAAAGCGCAGACGTTTGAAATCCACTCCGGCCTGTTCCAGCGCAGCGCAGGTCATTTCGGCCTGAGTGGATTTGCCGCTTCCGTCGGTGCCCTCCAAAACGATCAGGTGTTTTTTCATAGATTTTCGCTCCGCTGGCGCACCTCAACTGCCTTGCCGCAGGACATCTTCCCCTCGGAGCAAGGTCCGTTGACACAAGAGGGACCGGCCTTGGCAAACAGCGTGGGCGAAACCTCCCGGCACAGCTTGAGCATCTGCCAAGCCAGCTCGCGGATCTCCCACTGGGCGCGATTGCAGCAGCGCAGCCGGAAGAAATTGTACAGGCTGCGGGCATTCATGGTGACCATCAGCTTGGTCTCGCAGGCGTTGGGCAGCACATATCGTGCATCCTCGATGGCCATTTTTTCCGCCTGACGGCGGGCTGCTTTTTCGGGAACTCCCGCCTCGGTGAGCTCTTTCATATGGCGCTCCTGCAGGCTGTCCGCCAGAGTAAGATAGGTCTGATAGCAGTTTTGCATAAAGCTTTGATAGGTCTCCATCGCAGCGGGATCCTTTTCGATTTCCGGAGGAGTGACAAAGGAAAAGGTCCCCTCTTTGATCTTGACATACCGCTGAGACTGGACACTGTAAGATGCGATGCGGTGCCGGGTGATCTGCGCCAGCAGGCTGCGGGAAACGCCCTCGACGGCAAAGGTAAAGGTGGCATGCTCGATGGGGCTCTCATGTCCCATATCGGTGAGCATCTGCAAAAACTTCTCGGTTTTTTCGGGGGTAAGTCCCTCCAGAAGCGCGTCCGCGTCTGCGGCGGAATAACACATTTTGGCCGAAGCGGCAATCAGCCGTTCCGGATTGGGGGTGTGTTCAACCAGCGTTACGTGCAGCATTGGAACGATCTCCTTTCAGCTTCCATTTTACGGCATCCCAAAGATATATCGGCAATTTGATCATGCGCTTCCAGCGCTTGGGTTCCTTGCAAAGGCGGTACAGCCACTCGATGCCCAGCTTGCGGAAAAACGGCGGCGCCCATTTGACATTGCCGGCGAGCACATCCATGCTCCCGCCCAGTCCGGCCATCACAGGTACCTCCAGCTCGCCGTCGTGGTCTTCCATAAAGAACTCCTGTTTTGGCGCACCGAGGCACACCAGCATCGCGTCCGGATGGGCTGCGTTGATCGCCTGTACCACGTCCCCCTCCTCGCGGAAATAGCCGTCGTGGGTTCCGGCGATCACAAGCCCCGGATAGGTCTCCTTCAGCTTTTCCGCCGCCTGCTCGGCCACGCCTGGCTTTGCGCCCAGCAGATACAGGCGCTTACCCTCTTTTGCCATCGCCGCAGCCAGCGCCTGGGCAAAGCCCACGCCGGTCACACGGCCCTGCAGCGGTGCGCCGACGATTCTGGATGCGTAAATCACGCTGATCCCGTCGGCCAGAACAAGCTGGGACGAATTCAGTACATTGAGAAATCTGGGATTCTTCTTTGCCTCCAGCGCAAACTCGGCGTTCGGCGTTACCACGCGGCAGCGGCGACGCTGGTGAATGCTCTCCATGGCAAAGGCAACGGCCTCGTCCATGGTGATATTGTCAAAGGAAATGGTCATGACCTGTTTTTTCACCCGATCACCCTTCCCTTTCCTGTAAATATTTCATATTATTATACCAAACTTTCTCTCGTTTCACAAGTCTTTCCCGAAACAAAAGCCGCAATTTGCGGCTTTTTGTTTGTTTTCTTTTTCTTAAATTATGCCTTGGGCGGGTCCGTGGGCTGCGTGCGGAAGTTGATCCCATAGACGAACAGGATGAGCAGCAGGGCGCTGGCGACGAAGGCGATCACCACGGTGGTTCCGTCCTCACCGTAGCGGTCAAAGAACCATGAGATCGGATAGGACGATCCGTTGTAGGCCATATGCATGGCGATACACGGCCAGAGGCTCCCCGTGCGCTTGCGCACATAGCCGATCAGACAGCCCACCAGCGCGGCATAGATCATCCAGATGGTGGTGCCGTGGACGCTCCCGAACAGGACGCCCTGAAACAGCACTGCAAGCCCTGCCGGCAAAACAGAGGCAAAGGCATCGTAAATCAATCCGCGGAACAAAAGCTCTTCGATGATGGGACCGAACACGACCACAGCCAGCACATCCAGCAGCGGCATGGAGGTCTGCAAAACCGAGGATTCAGCCTCGTAGGTTTCCATCCACTGCGCCGGCCACGGCACAAGGCCGATGGCGATGGTGCTCCACACAGCTGCAGCGGCGCCGGTCAGCAGTCCCAGCACGATCAAGGCAAAGGGTGCTTTGCGATGCAAGCCCACATAGGCGGGAAAGGACTGCTTTTTCACCTTGGCGGCGATAAACAGGGCGATGATCACAATGGCGTAGGAGATAAGCAGCATTTCGGTCTGGCGGGACATCAACAGCTCCAGCAGCTTGGCATCGATCTGGGAATACGCTGTCAGCACGGAAAGAAACTCCTGCAGGTGGATCACCAGCACCAGGATCCCAGCCAGCGTCTGGGAAAGGATGAGCAGCAGCACCGCAAATATCACCCGGAGAAAAACCGGCAATAATCTTTTATTCATGGAAAAACTCCTTGCTTCTCTTTCTGCTTTTATTATAATCAATTCTTGCGCAGTTTGCAATGTTGGATTATAATAGAACCTGTAAATAATCTATGGGCGGTGATCCTATGACAAAGAAAGAAAAAGCTGCTGAGGTCGTGCGCATTTTAAAAGAGCGATACCCCGATTCCTGTTCGCTGGAGGCGCAAAAAGACTATGAGCTGCTTTTTGCCACAAGGCTGTCGGCACAATGCACCGACGCCCGTGTGAATATCGTTACAAAAGAGCTGTACTTCCGTTTTCCCACTCTCGAGGCGCTGGCCGGAGCCGACCTGGGCGAGCTGTGTGAGATCATCAAGCCCTGCGGTCTGTTTCGCACAAAGGCCAACGACATCAAGAACGCGGCGATCATGCTGATCGACAAGTTCGGCGGACGCGTCCCCGACACCATGGACGAGCTGCTTTCTCTCCCCGGAATCGGGCGCAAAACCGCCAATCTGATTCTCTCCGACATCTATGGCCAGCCCGCCATCGTCGCAGACACCCACTGTATCCGCATCAGCAACAAGCTGGGTCTGACCACAAAGGATTGCGGAAAAGATCCTTACAAGGTGGAAATGGCGCTTAAAAAAGTTGTGGAGCCCGCCGAACAGGCCAGCCTGTGCCATCGCTTTGTCCATTTCGGCCGGGATATCTGCACCGCACGCAGCCCGCAGTGCGGCATCTGTCCGCTCAATTCCCTTTGTGAGGACTACAAACACAAGGCGTAAACCATTCTGTAAAGAAGGTGCGTAAACCATGACGGAACATGGCAGTCTGAACAAAGAGCGCCGCGCCATGCTGGCAACCACAGTCAGCCACATTTTTTGGGGCTTTAGCTTTATGGCGTCCCGCACCGCACTGGACACCGCCAGCATGTATCTCCTGCTCAGCCATCGCTTTCTTCTCGCTTTTCTGATCATGAATGTGCTGATCCTGCTCGGCAAAGGAACGATCTCCCTCAAGGGAAAGCGGATCGGAATGCTGCTGCTTTTGGGATTGGCCGAGCCGGTGGTGTATTTCTTTGGCGAGCAATATGGGATACTGCATTCCAACACCATCTTTTCCGGTGTGATGATCGCCATGATCCCCCTGTTTTGCACCTTGTCAGCCGCGCCCATCCTCAAGGAAACCCCGACGCTGGGGCAGGTCTTGTTCAGCATCCTCTCTATCGGCGGTGTGATCGGCATCGGGTTTATGAGCAACGGCTCGGGCGCGCTGGACTGGATCGGCGTTGCCGCGCTGGTGGTGGCCGTCATTTCGGCTGCCGCATACACGCTGCTCAGCCGCGGGATCTCGCAGGAGTTCACCCCCTTTGAGCGCACCTATATGATGATGGGCATGGGCTGCGTGGTCTTTACCGCCTTTGCGGCGGTCTACTGTCACGGCAGCCTTGCAGCGTTCGTACAGCCGCTGGGCGTCCGATCCTATACCCTTTCCATCCTGTTTCTGGCGCTATTCTGCTCGGTGGGAAGCTATTTTCTCTCCGCCTATTCCCTCACCTATATGACAGTCGCCCGGGAGACGGTTTTCTCCAACCTGACCACCGCCGTTTCGGTTTTTGCGGGTGCGGTCTTTCTCCACGAGCCCTTCTCCCTGTGGGGGATCGTATTCTGTGCCATGATCCTTTTGGGCATTTACGGCGTTCAGCGAACTGCAAAAAAGGAAACCTGAAGAAGACAGTAAAAAGCCGCTGCGATTGCAGCGGCTTTTTTGCGTCTGCGCTTACTCGCAGAGCTGCAGAATGACTTCGGTAAACATCTTTGCGGAAACCATCAGCTCGTCGATGACGGCGAACTCGTCGGCACCGTGCATCCGGTTGTCCGTACCGGGCAGGGCGCAGCCAAAGGCCACGCCGCCTTCAATTTCGTGAACATAGGTGCCGCCGCCGATGGCGAGGCATTCGCCCTTGAGGCCGGTGTATTCCTCATAGGTGGCGAGCAGCGTCTTGCACAGCTGGGAATCGGCGGGGGTGTGATGCGGCGGACGCATCGCGGCCTTTTCATAGACCTGGAATCCGCACTCGGCCATTGCACGCTCAGAAACAAAGCGCATGTTTTCGTCGTTTGCGCACAGGGGGCAGCGGCTGTCGTACTGACCGCGGAAGCCGGTCTTGGTCAGCTGGAGCTTGGAGAACACCAGCGTCAGACGGCCGGAGATCTCGTCCTCCATGGCGACACCCAGCGCAGCGCCGTGGTCGTCGCCAAAGGGGAACAGCTTTGCCAGACCGCGGATGGCACGGGCAGAAGCGCTGTCAGCCAGAGGCAGGGCCGCAAGCATGGCCACCATGGCGACCTGTGCGTTCTTTCCCGTTTCGGGAGAGGCGGCGTGGGCGCTCTCGCCCAGGGCATGAATCAGCACCTTGCCCTCACCTTCTGTAACGGTGAAGACCACGCCGGTTTCGGCCTGTGTCTTGTCGCAGACAGCCTTTACCTCCTCGGCGGTGAGGCCCTCCACCTCGGCATCGCACTCCCGGGTGACGATATTGGTGGTGGTACCGCCGCGGATGGCGGTCACACGAGGCAGTGCGGGATCCTCTTCCCAGTCTGCGCCGAAAACGGGGCGGTGCATGCCCTTTTCAATATTGATGACAGGGTATTCCGCATCGGGAGAGAAGCTGACCGGCGGTGCGGGCTCCTTGGGCAGATAATACTCCAGATCCTCGCTGCCCGTTTCCTCGGCGCTGCCGAGGATCAGGCGAACGCCCTTGGACAGGTTGGGATTGATCTCCCGAGCGGCCTTGAGCGCCCACATGGAGACGACGGCCGGACCCTTGTCGTCGGCCGATCCGCGGCCGAAGAGCTTGCCGTCCTGCACAGTTCCCTCATAGGGCGGCACCGTCCATCCGCTGCCCTCACTGACCACGTCAAGATGGGCAAGGATGCCCAGATAGGCGGGCTTGTCGCTGATCTCGCCGGTGACCACATAGTTGTCAAAGTTTTTGGTGGAAAAACCCATCTCTTCCATCATTCTGCGCCCCTCCTGCAAGGCGGCACAGGGGCCTTCGCCAAAGGGCATACCGGGCTTGGGATCCTCCCGAACGCTCTTGATCCGGATCAGCCGGCAGATATCGGCGATGATCTGATCCTGCTTGTCCGCGAAATACGCTTCCACTTCCTTGCGATACATGATGATCCTCCTTACGTTTTATGAAAAATGGTTAAACTCCTTCCAAATCAAAGGGCGGGGTATACTCCTCCCGGGCGGAACGGCGATCCTGCCCAAATCCCTGAAAGCCCATCTCCTGCGCACGCTGCGCCACCTTTTCATATTCATAGGTGGTGAGTCGGCGGTCGATCTCGGGATAGGCCTTGCAGGCGGGCGTGGGGGTAAACTGACTCATCAGACTGAGCAAAAAGCTGTCTTTGGGCAAATTTGCATCCAGAAAGTCCAGCAGGCGCAGAGAATCCCGCCATCCGCCGGGAAGCACCAGATGACGGACGATCAGCCCCCGGGAAAGCATGTCCCCATTCCAGATCAGGCGGGGCTGCTGGCGGTGCATTTCCAGGATCGCCTGTGACGCAACGGCAAAATAATCTGCCGCTCCCGAATAGCGCCGGGAAAGCTGCGGGTCAAAAAACTTGAGGTCGGGCAGATAGATGTCCGCCGCCCCCTCCCAGCGCCGCAGCGTATCCACCGTTTCGTAGCCGCCGCAGTTCACCACAACGGGAACCTGCAGATCGCTCATGGAAAGGGCTTGCAAAATCTGAGGTGTAAAGTGCATCGGCGTTACAAGGTTAATATTGTGTGCACCCTTGGCCTGCAGTTCGGAAAAGATCTGAGCGAGGCGTTCTGTCGGGATCTCTTTCCCTGTTTTGCCTCTGCTGATGGGGTGGTTCTGGCAGAAAACACAGCCCAGCGTACAGCCGGAAAAGAACACCGTACCCGATCCGCGCACGCCGCTGATACAGGGTTCCTCCCAAAAATGCAGCGCCGCCCTGGCGACCTTGACCCGATCTCCCACGCCGCAAAACCCGGTTTTCTCTCCCCTGTCCACACCGCATCCTCGGGGACAGAGCGTACAAACTGACATATGCTTTCGCTCCGATCTGCGGATCACGTCCGCTTCCTTGATTATTTTACCACAAACGTCTTAAGAAAGCTATGATTTTCTTGCCTTTCGTCGAAAAAAAGATATAATAAGAAAATAGGGAATTCTTTTCTTTCATAAGGAGAATGCAGAATGAAAAACGGTTTTGTCAAGGTTGCTTCCGCCGCGCCGGAAATGCATCTGGCCGATTGCTTTTTTAACGTCAAATCCATCGCGGCCTGTGCAAAAGAGGCCGCCGACAAAGGGGTCAGGCTGCTCGTCACACCCGAGCTGTCCATCACCGGCTATACCTGCGGAGATCTGTTCTTTCAAAAAACGCTGCTGGACGCCGCCGAAGATGCCCTCGGCGCGCTCGCGAGAGAGACTGCCGGGCTGGATCTGCTCCTCGCCGTGGGCTGCCCCGTGCGAAACAAGGGCAAGCTTTTCAACTGCGGTATCCTGCTCTATCACGGCGATATTCTGGGCGTGGTGCCCAAGAGCAATCTTCCCAACTACGACGAGTTTCAGGAGCTTCGGTATTTTGAGCCTGCTCCTCAGGCGCATGCCGCCGGATGCGACAGCGTGATGCTGTTGGGGCAATATGTCCCCTTCGGCGCGGGGCTGCGCTTTACCTGCGAGGAGCTTCCCTCCTTCTCGGTGGGCATAGAGATCTGCGAGGATCTTTGGGTGCCGGTCTCCCCTTCCGTTCGGATGTGCCGGGACGGCGCCACGATCATCGTCAATCTGTGCGCCAGTCATGACGCCGCAGGCAAGGCGCGGGAAAACCGCGCACTCGTTGCCGCCCACAGCCGGGATTGCCACTGCGGGTATATCCTTTCCAATGCGGGCATCGGCGAAAGCTCGGGCGATCTGGTGTTTTCCGGACAGCAGTATATCGCCGAAAGCGGTGTGATGCTGGCAGAGGTCCCGTCCTTTTCCCGTGAGATGGCGATCACCGAGATCGACGTGGAGCGTCTGACCGCCGAACGCAGCAAAACCAACAGCTATCCCATGCAGCAGGATGAGGGCTTTGAGTTTGATTTCAGCATGCCCTTGGAGGAAACCGTTCTCACCCGCGCGATTCCCTCCGACCCCTATCTTTCCGCCGATCCCGCGGAAAAGGCCAGAGAATGCGACGAGATCTTTGCCATTCAGGCGCAGGCCCTGGCCAGAAGAATGGGACACATTCACGCCGATCAGGCCGTGATCGGTGTTTCCGGCGGTCTGGATTCCACGTTGGCGCTGCTGGTTGCCCATCGGGCAATGGCGCTTTTGCACAAGGGCGCCGAGGGCGTGCTCGCCGTGACCATGCCCTGCTTTGGCACAAGTCAGCGGACGAAAAACAACGCGGAGGATCTGTGCCGGGAGTTGGGGCTCAGCCTGAAGTGCATCCCCATCGGAGATGCTGTGAGCCAGCATTTCCGGGATATCGGCCACAATCCCGACAACCACAATGTGGCCTTTGAAAACGCCCAGGCCAGAGAGCGGACACAGGTGCTGATGGATCTGGCCAACGAGGGCAACGGCCTTGTCGTGGGCACCGGCGACCTGAGCGAGCTGGCTCTCGGCTGGGCGACCTATAACGGCGATCATATGAGCATGTATGGAGTCAACGCCGGCGTACCCAAAACGCAGGTGCGGCAGATCGTCCGCCGCTATGCGGAGACCTGCGGCAACGACGCCCTGCGCGCCACGCTGGAGGATATTCTGGATACTCCTGTTTCTCCCGAGCTGCTGCCTCCCAAGGAGGGCGAGATCGCCCAGAAGACCGAAGATCTGGTGGGGCCCTACGAGCTGCACGATTTCTTCCTGTTCTATCTGCTGCGCTGGGGCTATTCTCCCAAAAAGATCTATCGCATGGCCTGCGTCGCCTTTGCGGGACAGTATGACAAGGATACCATTCTATACTGGCTGAAAAAGTGCTATCGCCGCTTCTTTACCCAGCAGTATAAGCGCTCGTGCATGCCTGACGGGCCGATGGTCAACGCCGTCAGCCTTTCTCCCCGGGGCGCATGGCGCATGCCCTCCGACAGCTTCTCCGCTCCGTGGCAAGCCGAGCTGGAAGAACTGTGATCGGACGGCGGACGCACGCATAACAGGATCGGAGCAGTTGCATGGTTTTTTCCAGCTTTACATTCCTATTTTTCTTTTTGGCGGCATTGTTGGCGCTCTATTTTGTGCTGCCCGCACGGTGGCGCACGGGGAAAAATGCCCTTTTGCTGCTGTTCAGTCTGATCTTTTACGGCTATGGAGGGCCGAAGTTTCTCCCGCTGATGCTGGCGTCCATCGCCATCAATTATGTGGGCGGACTGCTGTCCTCTCCGAAAAGAAAGTATGCAAAGCTGTGGCGCTTTGCGGCGGTATTTGCCAATCTGGCGCTGTTGGGATGGTTCAAATACGCCAACTTCTTTGGAGAGACGGTACGGGCTCTGGGCGGAAGCCTTGCTCTGCCGGAGATCGTTTTGCCCATCGGCATCAGTTTTTTCACCTTTCAGGGCATGAGCTATGTCCTCGACGTCAGCCGAGGGACGGTACAGCCCGAAAAGAATCCACTCCGGGTAGCGCTTTACGTTTCCCTGTTCCCCCAGCTTGTGGCGGGTCCCATCGTGCGCTATTCCACCATTGCGGAGGAGATCGTCTCCCGCAGGGAAACGCTGGATGATTTTACAGAGGGGTGCGTTCGTTTTCTTTTCGGTCTGGCGAAAAAGCTTCTCATCGCCAACGGCATCGGCATTGTAGCGGACGCCGCGTTCAACACCCCTGCCGACAAGCTGACCGTCACGCTGGCGTGGCTGGGATCGATCTGCTATACGCTGCAAATCTATTTTGATTTCAGCGGATACAGTGACATGGCCATCGGGCTGGGGCGGATGTTCGGATTTCATTTTTTGGAAAACTTCAACTATCCCTATATTGCCCGTTCTCTCACCGACTTTTGGCGGCGGTGGCATATCAGCCTGTCGTCGTGGTTTCGGGATTACGTCTATATCCCGCTGGGCGGCAACCGCAAGGGACAGGGGCGTCAGATCCTCAATCTGCTGATCGTATGGCTGCTCACCGGGCTGTGGCACGG
>CADBTM010000146.1 GCA_902797555.1 Oscillospiraceae bacterium | reverse complement strand
CTGCGATATCTGCGGGAGCGGGGCGGGCAGACGCCGCTGTTCTTTGTCCTCACCTCCTTTGCGGGGGATGGAGTGATGGCCGAGGCAACGGCGCTCAAGGCCTATTATTTCACCGTCAAGCCCTGCAATCTGGCCGACCTGACCCGGCGGGTGATCGAGGCGGGGACGCAGGAGCTTGCCCCGTCCTCGGCGCGGCTGAGCCCGGAGGCCGAGCTGGAGATGCGTGTGACCCAGATCATCCACGACATCGGCGTTCCGGCCCACATCAAGGGGTATCAGTATCTGCGCACCTCCATCCTGATGACGGTGGAGGATATGGACGTGATCAACGCCATCACAAAGATCCTCTATCCCACGGTGGCAAAAAAGTACAGGACCACCTCCTCCCGGGTGGAGCGAGCCATCCGCCACGCCATCGAGGTGGCGTGGGATCGGGGGGACGTGGAGGTGCTCAACAGCTTTTTCGGCTACACCGTTTCCAACGCCAAGGGCAAGCCCACCAACAGCGAGTTCATCTCCATGATCGCCGACCGCATACGGCTGGAACGAAAAATGGCATAACAGAAAAACCGCCCGTGAGGGCGGTTTTTGCTTGTTCTGTTTTATGACAGCAGCAGCTTGTCGTTGGCTTCGTCCTTGCCGCTGGCGGCCGAAAACCGCCGGATCAGATCGGGAACAGTGAGCTGCTGCTTCTCCTCCCCTTTTACGTCGAGGACCACCGTTCCGGCGTCCATCATGATCAGACGGTTGCCATAGGCGATGGCGTCCTTCATATTATGGGTGATCATCAGCGTGGTCAGCCCGTCCCGCTCCACGATACGCTGGGAGGTCTCCAGCACCTTCATGGCGGTTTTGGGGTCGAGGGCCGCGGTGTGCTCATCCAAAAGCAGCAGCTTTGGCTTTTTCAGTGTGGCCATAAGCAGGGTAAGCGCCTGCCGCTGTCCGCCGGAAAGCAGACCCACCTTGGTGGACATGCGATCCTCCAGACCGAGTCCGAGATCGGCCAGGAGGGTTCTGTATTTCTCCCGCTCTGCGCGGGTGACGCCCCATTTCAGCCCCCGTCTCTGACCCCGTCGGGCGGCGAGGGCAAGATTCTCGTCGATCTGCATGGTGGGCGCGGTGCCCATCTGGGGATCCTGAAACACCCGTCCCAACAGCGCCGCGCGCTTGTGCTCGGGCAGGTCGGTCATGTCCTCCCCGTCCAGCACGATGCTGCCCGAATCCACCGGAAAAACACCGGCAATGGCGTTGAGAAGGGTGGATTTTCCCGCGCCGTTGCCGCCGATGACGGTGACGAAATCCCCATCCTCCAGCGTCAGGCTGAGATGATTGAGGGCGGTTTTTGCGTTGACCGTCCCGGGGTGAAAGGTTTTGCACAGCTCCTTCAGTTCAAGCATGGGTCTTCCCTCCTCCCTGTTTTTTGCGGAACACCTTGTCCTTCCAATAGGGAATGGCAAGGAATACCGCCACGATGACGGCAGTCAAAAGCTTGAGATCGTTGGTGTTCAGACCCAGCTGCAAAACGATCTGCAGGACGATGTAATAGAGCACGGCGCCGATGACCACGGCGGTCAGCTTGAGGGCAAAGTTGCGGAACACCTTGGAAAACAGCACCTCCCCGATGATGACGGCGGCAAGGCCGATGACGATGGCACCCCGCCCCATGTTCACGTCGGAGGACCCCTGATACTGCGCCAGCAGTGCGCCCGAGGCGGCCACCAGTCCGTTGGAAAGCATCAGTCCCAGAACGGTGTTGGATCGGGTGTTGATGCCCTGTGCCCGCGCCATATTGGGGTTTGCGCCGGTGGCACGGAGAGAGCAGCCCCGCTCGGTGCCGAAAAACCAATAGAGAAATCCAATGAGGATGACCAGCAGGATCGCCGCCAGCAAAATCGGGTTGCGCAGTCCCATCTCCCGCACAAAGCGCTGGGAGACCAGCAGCGGGTATTTGTCCACGCCCACCGGCTGGTTGGCCTTGCCCTGCATGATGCGCAGGTTGACCGAATAGAGGGCAAGCTGCGTGAGGATGCCCGAAAGGATCGCCGGGATGCCGCATCGGGTGTGCAGCATTCCGGTGCACAGTCCCGCCAGCATGCCCACGGCAAAGGCGCAAAGCAGCGCCAGCCACGGGTTGACCCCGCTGCGGATCAGCATGACACAGCAGGCGCCGCCGGTGGCCAGCGAGCCGTCTACCGTCAGGTCGGCAACGTCGAGGATGCGAAAGGTGATGTAAACCCCGATGGCCATCACACCCCACAGCAAGCCCTGTGTCACCGCACCGGGCAGCGCATTGATCAGCGAGCCGAAAAAGCCCATATTCATCCCTCCGGTCGTTCCATAGCAATAAGGTCGGGACGGAGCACAATGCGCCCCGTCCCGTGCGCGATTTGGTAAAATCAGTTCATGGCGTCATAGCCCTCGGGCGCGGTCAGCCCCAGCAGCTCGCAGTTGGCGGGCTGATACATCTTGGTGACCTGCGGGGCATATTGGACAGGCATGGAAGAAATGCTCTGCTCGCCGGTGAGGATCTTTGCCGCCATCTCGCCGGTGATATAGCCCAGATCGTAATAGCTGATGGAAAGGGTGGCAACGCCGCAGCCCCGGCAGAGGCCCTCCTCGCCGGCGATGACGGGCACCTTGGCGGGCAGCACCACGTTGGCGATGGCCTCGGTATTGTTGGCGGCAGTGTTGTCGGTGGGGATATAGATCACATCCGAGCCGTCACAGGCCGACTGTGCCACCGAAGCCACGTCGTTGGTATCGGTGAAGGCAAACTCCTGGCAGGTGTAGCCCATCTGCTCCAGATAGCCGCGCATCACGTCCACCTGATATTTGCTGTTGCTCTCGGCGGAGCAATAGAGCAGACCGACGGTCCTGGCATCGGGGAACCACTCCTGGATCATAGCGGCCTGCTGATCCAGCGGTGCCAGATCGGAGGTGCCAGATATGTTGCCTCCCACCGTGCCCGACCAGTTGTCGATCTCCAGGGCGGAGGCATAGTCGGTGACCGACGTGCCCAGGATGGGGATATCCTTGGTGGCCGAAGCAGCCGCCTGCAGAGGCGAGGTGGCGTTGGCGAGGATGAGATCCACCTTCTTGGAAACAAAGCTGTTGATGATGGTGGGGCAGTTGGCCGATTCGCCCGAGGCATTCTGCTCGTCAAAGGCCACCTGATCGCCCAGAGCCTTGGTCAGCGCGTCGCGAAAGCCTTGTGTGGCAGCGTCCAGCGCCTCATGCTGGGCAAGCTGGCAGATGCCCACCGTGTATTTCGCGCCCGAAGTGCCGTTTCCGCAGGCGGCGAGGCAGGCAGCCATCATAACGCACAGGACAAGCGCGATCCATTTCTTTCCGTTCATAAGCCTTCTCCTTTTTGCCCGGCGAATGAAAAAACTTGCCGGGAATTGTTTATCAGTATATCGCTGTACAGTGAAAAAGTCAAGGGGCTTTTCGTGGATATTGCGCATAAAAATAAGCGTTTGTTTGGATGAAATGAAAGAAATCACAAAAAGTTCTTTTCTCTCTTCCCCGTCTATGGTAAAATAAGAAAAAAAGGAGGGATCCTTCATGCAATACAAACAATTCGGGAAAAACGGCCCCATGGTCTCCCGGCTGGGCTTTGGCTGCATGCGCCTGCCTGCCGTGGGTGAGGGCAAGGACAAACACTGCGACGACGAAGCCTGCACCCCCATTCTGCGGCGCGCCTATGATCTGGGAATCAATTTCTTTGACACCGCCTGGGGATACACCAACCGGGACAACCAGCGCATGGTGGGCGAAGCCCTGCACGACGTGCGGGACAATATCTACCTTTCCTCCAAGCTGCCCCCTACCGAGGTGCAGGAGCCGGGCGATTTTCGCCGTAAGCTGGAGCACAGCCTCAAGCTGATGCAGACCGATCATCTGGATTTTTACCACATGCACGCCCTCAACGCAGGACGCTGGGAGCACGCCAAAAAGGTTCAGATGGATCTGGACATGCTCAAGGCCAAGGAAGAGGGTCTGATCCGTCATATCAGCTTTTCCTTCCACGACGCGCCCCGGGTGATGGTGGAGATCGCCGACCGCGGAATCTTTGACACCCTGCTTTGCCAATATAACCTCATCGACCAGAGCAACGAGGCCGTGATGGCCGAGCTGGCCGCAAGAGGCATGGGCATCATGATCATGGGACCTGTGGCCGGAGGAATGATCACCACCGGCGGCGAGGACTTTATGAAGCTGTACGATACCCCCGCCCAAAGCCCCCAGGAGCTGGCGCTCCGCTTTGTGCTGGGCAATCCCTCTGTGTCGCTGGCTCTGTCCGGCATGCAGAGCATCCAGATGGTGGAGGACAATGTGGCCATCGTCGAGCGGATGGAGCAGATGGATCCCGCCGAGGTGGAATCCTATCGCACCACCAACGACAAGCTGCGCCAGCTGTCCGACCTGTACTGCACCGGCTGCGCATACTGCAACGTATGTCCCATGGAGATCCGTCCCCAGCAGCATTTCAAGGCCTATAACCGGGCAAAGGTGTGGGGTCTGTTTGAAGCGGCCAAAAAGGACTATCTGGAGGACGAGCTGGACAAGGACGCCGAGAAGTGTCTGGGCTGCGGCGCCTGTGCCGCCGAATGTCCCCAGTTTATCGGCATCCCCGAAAAGCTGCAGGAGATCAAGCAATACTTTCTCGGATAAAACACAATAAAAAGCGCCTGCCATCTGGCAGGCGCTTTTTTGTTTCCCTTTGGAGATTACTCCGCTGCGTTCAGCTTTCTGGTAAGCTGGCTCTTTTTGCGGGCTGCGGTGTTCTTGTGGATGATTCCCTTGGCAGCAGCCTGATCAATGTTCTTCACAGCGGCTTTATAAGCAGCCTGAGCAGCGTCACCACCCTCGGCGACGGCAGCATCAAACTTCTTGACCATGGTCTTGAGCTCGGTCTTGACAGCACGGTTCTTCGCGTTGTTGAGCTTGCTGACCAAAACACGCTTTTTAGCAGACTTGATGTTGGGCACGATTCCTGACCTCCCTTACAGCGAAATTTACAGCAAAAGTATTTTATCATTCCCGCCGCAAAAAAGCAAGGGATAATTTACATATTTTTTGATTTCTTTTGAAAAAATAAGAAAAATTGTGTAGGGAGGACAAAAAAGTGGCTGTTTTTCGGACAGATCTTGCGTTGGAGCGGCGGGAGGGACTGGGCGCGGGCGCGCTCCCCGGAGTGAAAAGCCGGGTGTGGCGGCGGGAGCCGGTGGAGATCACCCGGATCGACGTGCTGGACGAGCGGGGTCAGCGGGCGCTGGGCAAGCCGAAAGGCGCCTATCTCACCGCCGAGCTGCTTCCCCGTGGGGAGGATAACGGCGAATGGCTGTTTTCCTGTGCCCGCGAGCTGGCGGCGCTGCTGCGCACGCTGCTCCCCCGGGAGGGGACGGTGCTTGCCGCCGGGCTGGGCAACCGATCGGTTACCCCCGACGCGCTGGGGCCCGAGACCCTGCGCCATCTCATCGTCACCCGCCATCTGATCTCCGCCATGCCCGAGACCTTTGGAGGGATGCGCCCCGTCTGTGCGGTGGCGGCGGGCGTGCTGGGCGACACCGGCATCGAGACGGTAGAGATCCTCCGGGGCATCGTCAGCCGGGTGCGCCCGGCTGCGGTGGTGGCAATCGACGCCCTGTGTGCCCGCTCGGCGGGACGGCTGTGCCGCACCTTTCAGCTTTCCGACACGGGGATCACCCCGGGCAGCGGCGCCTTCAATCCCCGCAAGGCGCTCAACGCCGCCACGCTGGGCGTGCCCGTCATCGCGCTGGGGGTGCCCACGGTGGTGGAGGCTCGGACGCTGGCGTTCGACCTGCTTCCGGAGGGTGCAGACATTTCCGAAAGCGCCCTGCCCGATCCCGGCCTGCTGGTGACCCCAAAGGACATCGACCGGCAGATCACCGAATGCGGCAAGATTCTGGGCTACGCCCTCAATCTGGCCATGCAGCGGGATCTGACCCCCGAAGAGATGGAGGCGCTGCTGGCATAGCTTTCGCCCGATGCGCATACCCTGATTTGAAGGGAGGGCGGTCTATGGCAAAAAAGGCGTTTTCCACCGCCATGCCGGCGGCGGTGCTCATGGCTGCGCTGCTTTTGGCGGGCAGCGGTCTGTTTTCTCCACCCGCGCCCGCTCCCCTGCCCGATCTGCCTGCGGCAGGCATGGAGACCTGCATCCCCGAGGCCGACGAGCCGTGCACCGAGGCGCCTCTCATCCTCCCCGCCCTGCCGGAGCCCGACACCGTTTCCGACGCGCCCGCCCTGTCCATCACGGGAAACACGCGGGAATATTCCCTCGGCGGGGCGGTATACTTCAAAAATCAGACCGATTATGAGATCGACATCCCCGCCCTGCTGTCCCAGCCCTGCCCGGTGACCCTCGGAACGGAGGGCGTGCAGGTGCTGGTGATGCACACCCACGGCACCGAGGCCTACACTCCCTCCGCCGGGCATACCTATGCCGCCTCCGGCGAGTACCGCACCACCGACAAAAGCTGCAACATGCTGGCGGTGGGACAGCTTGTCACCGATATTCTCAATGAAAAGGGCATCCCCACCGTCCACAGCGAGACCCTCAACGATTATCCCGCCTACCACGGCTCCTATACCCGCGCCCTCAAGGATATTTCCG
>CADBTM010000145.1 GCA_902797555.1 Oscillospiraceae bacterium | reverse complement strand
CCGCCACCATCATGACGGACACCGCCATCGCCGACAAGGTGTATATGGAGCCCCTGACGCTGGAATATGTGGCGCGTATCCTGCGCTACGAGCGCCCCGACGCCATCATCCCCGGCATCGGCGGTCAGACCGGACTGAATCTGGCCATGCAGCTGGAGCAAAAAGGCATTCTCAAGGAATGCCAGGTGGAGCTCCTCGGCACCCCCGGCGACAGCATCCGCCGTGCGGAGGACCGGGAACTGTTCAAGGAGCTGTGTCAGGAGATCGGAGAGCCGGTCATCCCCTCCCAGATCACCTATTCGGTGGACGAGGCCAAGGCCGCGGCGCAGGCCATCGGCTATCCCGTGGTGCTCCGTCCCGCCTTTACGCTGGGCGGCACGGGCGGCGGCTTTGCCTACAATGAAGAAGAGCTGGTGGAAACTGCGGTCAACGCCTTCCGCCTTTCCCCCGTCCATCAGGTGCTGGTGGAAAAGAGCGTCCGGGGCTATAAGGAGATCGAGTTTGAGGTCATGCGGGACGGCAACGACCACGCCATCACCATCTGCGGCATGGAAAACGTGGATCCCGTGGGCGTACATACCGGCGACAGCATTGTGGTGGCGCCCATCATGAGTCTGAACGAGCACGATCTGAAGATGCTCAACGACAGCGCCATCAAGATCATCCGCGCCCTGCGGATCGAGGGCGGCTGCAACGTCCAGTTTGCCCTCAACCCCACCAGCAGCGAATACTTCCTCATTGAGGTCAATCCCCGTGTGTCCCGTTCCTCCGCCCTGGCCAGCAAAGCCAGCGGCTATCCTATCGCCCGGGTGACGGCAAAGATCGCCGTGGGCATGGCGCTGGAGGATATCCCCGTGGCAGGCGGCACGGCAGCCATCGAGCCCACGCTGGATTATGTGGTGTCCAAGTTCCCCCGCTTCCCCTTTGACAAGTTTGCCGACGCCAAAAACAAGTTGGGCACCCAGATGAAGGCCACCGGCGAGGTGATGGGCATCGGCTCCACGCTGGATGAGTGCTTCCTCAAGTCGGTGCGCTCGCTGGAGATCGGCGTCTGCCATCTCTACAACCCCAAGTTTGACCCCATGACCACCGAGGAGATCCTGGACTATATCGCCGAATTCCGGGACGACAATATCTTTGCCATCACCGAGCTGTTCCGCCGGGGCGTCTCTCTCGATCGGATCCACGAGATCACCATGATCACAGATCTGTTTTTGGAGAGTCTCAGGCGCATTGTGGACATGGAGAACCTGCTCAAGAGCAAGCCGGGCGACGTCAAGACGCTGAAGAGCGCCAAGGTGCTGGGCTTTTCCGACAAATACATCGGCAAGCTGTGGGGCATGGCCGAGACCGAGATCTACCGGCTCCGCAAGGCGGAGGGCATCACCCCCGTTTTCCGCATGGTGGACACCCTGCACACCGGAAAATACATCGCTTACCTCTATTCCACCTATCTCAACCAGATCGAGGAGGGCTGCGTCAACCAGTCCCGTCTCACCGACAAGCGCAAGATCGTGGTGCTGGGCGCCGGACCCATCCGCATCGGTCAGGGTGTGGAGTTTGACTATTCCACCGTCCACGCCGTCACCACCATCCGTCAGGCGGGCTATGAATCCATCATCATCAACAACAATCCGGAGACCGTCTCCACCGACTATACCACCTCGGACAAGCTCTATTTCGAGCCTCTCACCCCCGAGGATGTGATGGCCATCGTGGACTATGAGCAGCCCGAGGGCGTCATCGCCTCTCTGGGCGGACAGACCGCCATCAATCTGGCCGAGCCTCTCACCCAGCGGGGCGTTTCCATCGTGGGAACCAGCGTGGAAGCCATCGCCAACGCCGAGGATCGGGATCGGTTCGAGCACATTCTGGAAAAGCTGGGCGTGCCCCAGTCGGCAGGCTGTGCCGTCACCAACATCGAGGACGGCGTCAAGGCTGCCCAGCAGGTGGGCTATCCCGTTCTGGTGCGTCCCAGCTATGTTCTGGGCGGCCGCGCCATGCAGCTCGTCTACGACGAAGCGCACCTGCGTCGCTATCTCAAGACCGCCGTGGAGGTGGACGTGGACAAGCCCGTTCTCGTGGATCACTACATTCTG
>CADBTM010000144.1 GCA_902797555.1 Oscillospiraceae bacterium | reverse complement strand
TGCGATGGGCGCCTTTGTGGCGGCGGCGTCGCTCACCATTTTGATGATCTGGGAAAGGGTGGTGTCCTCCCCCACCCGGGTGGCCTCACATTTCAAAAAGCCCGACTGATTGATGGTGGCCGCCGAGACCGGATCGCCGGCGCTCTTGTCCACCGGGATGCTCTCGCCGGTGAGGGCGGCCTCGTTGACGGCGCTGCTGCCCTCCAGCACCACCCCGTCCACCGGGATGTTTTCGCCGGGGCGCACCACAAAAACGTCGCCCTGACGCACCTGCTCAATAGCAACCTGGGTCTCCGTCCCATCCCGCAGCACCACGGCGGTTTTGGGAGAGAGCTTCATCAGGCTTTTGAGAGCGTCGGTGGTCTTGCCCTTGGAGCGCGCCTCCAGCATCTTGCCCACGGTGATGAGGGTGAGGATCATAGCGGCCGACTCAAAGTAAAACTGCATCATATAGTCCATGACGGCCTGGGCGTTGCCGTCGGTCTGCGCCCGCGTCATGGCAAAGAGGACGTAGACGCTCCACACAAAGGACGCCATGCTGCCCATGGCCACCAGCGTGTCCATATTGGGGGCGCGGTGCCACAGGCTTTTGAAACCGCTGATAAAAAACTTTTGATTGATCACCATGACGATGGCCGCAAGAATCAGCTGCACCAGCCCCATGGCCACATGATTGTCCTGGAAAAAGGCGGGCAGCGGCCAGCCCCACATCATGTGCCCCATGGAGAAATACATCAGCACGATCAAAAAGCCCGCCGAGGCGATGAGACGCCGTTTGAGCTTTGGGGTCTCGTGATCCTCCAACGCACTCTCGTCGGCAGAGGCACTTTGCTTTGCGGCGCTCCCCTTTTGGGATGCGCCGTAGCCCGCCTCCTGCACGGCGGCGATGATGGCCTGAGGCGAGGCGGTGCCCTCCACGCCCATAGAGTTGGTGAGCAGGCTCACCGAGCAGGCGCTCACTCCGGGCACCTTGGAGACCGCTTTTTCCACCCGGGCAGAGCAGGCGGCGCAGCTCATTCCCGTGACGGTATACTGTTCCATAGCGTTGCCTCCTCTGTCATTTCATCAGCTTGCGGATGGTCTCCACCAGCTCGTCCACCACTTCGTCCTTGCCCTCCCGGATGTCCCGTACCACGCAGGTGTGAATGTGGGCTTCCAGCAGCTCCTTGTTGAAGGCGTTGACCGCGGCGTTGACCGCCGCGCTCTGGGTCAGGATGTCGGGGCAGTAGGCGTCCCGCTCCAGCATGCCCTTAATGCCCCGGATCTGCCCCTCGATGCGGTTGAGGCGATTGAGCAGCTTTTTCCGCTGCTCCTCCGAGCGCTCGGTGACGGTATTGCAATACGGACAGGTTTTTTCCATAGGATGACCTCCTGAACATTCGATAAAAATACCCCCATCGGGTATTATGACAGATTCATCATATACCCATAGGGGGTATTTGTCAAGAGAAATTTTATTCCATTGCCAGATATTCCACGTCGGCGGCAAACTCCGGCCAATCCCGCTTCAGCTCTTCCCTGCCCACCAGCCGAAAGCCCTCGTAAGAAAACTGCGGCGCCGTGGCGCAGGAGAGAAAGGTGTATTTCGACCAATTGAGATTTTCCGCGGCAAAGATGGCGCCCTTTGGGATGAGAACAGCCATTTTCTGACCCAGCGCGGGGTCGGCGCCCAAAACGATCTGCTGCTTTTCCCCTCGGTACAAAAGGGTGAGCAGCAGGCCGCAGCCCTCGTGATAATACCACAGCTCGTCGCAGTCGATCTGGTGGAAATGGGACAGCTCTGCCCCGTCCAGCAGAAAATAAATGCTGCCCATCAGCGCCCGGCCGTCTGCTTTGTCCCCACAGGTATAGTCTTCGGCAAACCAGCCGCCCTCGGGATGGATCTTCAGGCCGTATTCCCTCTTGAGCGCCTCAGTCCGGCGGCGAATCTTTTCGTACATACCATCACCTCTTTCTCTCAGAATATACCACAAAGCTGTTTTTTTCACAAGACTTTCTCCGTATTGACGAAAGAGGATTTATTTGGTATAATATGGCTGGAAACATAGCGGCGCCTGAAAAAGCGCATACTGTGATAAAAAAACGGAGGATTTGATCATGAAGGAAATTACTTTGACCAAGGACAATTTTGAACAGGAAGTTCTGAACTCTGATGTGCCCGTGCTGGTGGACTTCTGGGCAGTGTGGTGCGGTCCCTGCAAGATGCTGGCTCCCGTTGTCGAGCAGATCGCCAATGAGCACAGCGAGATCAAGGTAGGCAAGGTCAACGTGGACGACGAGCCCGAGCTGGCCGCCAAGTACGGCATCTCCAGCATCCCCACCATCATCGTTTTCAAAAACGGCGAAGCCGCCAATCGGTCTGTGGGCTTTGTGGCCAAGGAGCGTCTGGAGGCGCTGCTGTAAGCCATGTTCTTTTCCAGAAAGCCGGATACCGACGGTCAGGTAGAGCAGTTTCGCCGCACGCCCGGCGCGGTTTTGCTGGACGTGCGCACTCCGGAGGAGTTTGCGGAGGGGCACATTCCCGGCAGCGTCAATCTGCCTGTGGGTGAGCAGCGCCGCAAAAGCGACCTTCTTCCCGACGACCCCGACGCGCCCATCTATGTCTATTGCCTCAGCGGCGCACGCAGCGCCCAGATGGTGATGGATCTGCACCGTCTTGGTTACACCCACGTCTACAACATCGGCGGGATCCGGGACTATACCGGAGACTTGGAATTCTGACCCGAAAAGGCTCGCTGCTTTGTCAGCGAGCTTTTTTCTTTTACACCACCGACAGCAATCTCTTTTGCCTTCTCAGCTGCTGCCTGCTCCTCCCATGGCTGATCCGGGGAGATGAGCCGCCCCGCTGGGTGCGCCTTTTGCGGTATTGCGCCACCTGCACGGTAACGGTGACATTTCTGGTCGTGGTTTTCGTGCTTGCACCCTTTTCGGGCAGCTATGGGTATATGCTTCTTT
>CADBTM010000143.1 GCA_902797555.1 Oscillospiraceae bacterium | reverse complement strand
CTCACTTATCTTAACAGGGATTTTTCCTTATCGCCATAGGCTTTTTTGAACCACTCGCCTAGCGAGTGGTTTTCTTGATACAAAAAGGGCCGCACCCTTCGGTGCGGCCCTTTTGGCAAAGCGTATTCAGATGATGTACTTCTTCACGTCCTCGGCAGCGGTCTCGGCATCGGCGCTGATGGTGATGGTAAACTTGATGCCGCTGTACTGAGAGAACTTTTCCAGCTGATCGAGGAAGGCGCCGGCCTTGGCGTCGTCATCGTCGCCGGTGATCTTGAACAGGCTGTCGATGTAAATGTGGGTGATATCGTAGTTGCCGGAATAGAGGCCGCACACGAAAGCGAACAGATAATCATAGCCCAGCTGCATGGGGTACTCGGAGATGTCGATCAGCTTTGCGCTGTATTTGATGTTGAATCGCAGGTTCTGACCCCGCTCCAGACAGACCACGTTGCCCGCTTCGACATTGACGGCTTCGTTGACCAGATCGATGACCTGCTTTGTTTTTCCGGAGCCCCGGTTCCCCATAATCACTTTGACCATATCAATATTCCTCCTGTTTGATAGTGGAAGTTATTCGTTACGCTTATCATAACACACTTTTCCGCTTCTCACAACCTGTTTTTCAGAAAATTTGCAGTTAAATTTTCATGACGGATATTTTTAACATCACGGCGAACAGTTCCATCAGCCCCATCCGGGGCACGCTCTCAGCGGCGACGATGGGCAAAGTGAGCACGGTCTCGCCTCCGTGGCGCACCGTCAGCTCACCCACCTGCGTTCCCTGCTCGATGGGCGCGGAGAGCTGGGGCGCGAGTGTCACCGTCTTGTCAAGCTCGTTCAGCCAGCTTTTGGGCAGCACGCTGGGCGCGCGCTCAGCCAGCGTACAGAGGACGGTCTCCTTTGTCCCCATGCGCACGGGGATGGGCTCGAGGGGGGTGTCCGTCCCCAGCATCACGGCGGAATAGCCGGAAAAGCCCCAGTTGAGCAGGGCGGCCGCGTCGGCCGAGCGGCTCTCCTTGGTTGCATCGCCCATGATGACGGCGATGAGGGTGAGTCCGTCCCGCTCGGCCGAGGCAGAAATGCAGTAGCCCGCCTGAGAGGTATAGCCGGTTTTCAGCCCGGTGAGTCCGGGATAGCTTTTGAGCAGCTTGTTGGTGTTGTCCAGGCCGAAGGCGCCCTCCCGAACGGTGTCCTGCCAGAGGGTGGAATAGTCGGTGATCCACGGATGCTCCCGCAGCAGCACCCCGCTGAGAATGCCCACGTCCCACGCGGAGGTGAGATGCCCCTCGGCGCTCAGGCCGCAGCAGTTGACAAAATGGGTATCCTCCATGTGCAGCTCGGCCGCCCGGGCGTTCATCCGCTCCACAAAGGCGCTCTCGCTGCCTGCAAGATGCTCGCCCAGCGCCACGGCGCAGTCGTTGGCCGAAGCCACTGCCACACATTTGAGCATCTCGTCCGCCGTCATGGTTTCCCCCTCCTCCAGCCAGATCTGGCTGCCGCCCATGGAGGCGGCGTGGGCGGAGGCCGTGACGGTGTCGCTCAGACGCATTTCGCCCCTGTCCACCGCCTCGCACACCAGCAGCATGGTCATGATCTTTGTCACGCTGGCGGGCTCCCGTCTGGCGTGGGCATCCTTTTCGGCAAGCACCTGCCCGTCGGCCGTCATCAGCACCGCCGAGGGCGCCTGCACCTCGGGCGCATCCAGCGCGTGCACGGGCATGCTTAGGCCGATTCCCACAAGGGCGCACAAAAGCGCCGCGATCGGTTTTTTCATTGCGTGATCTCCCCCTTTTGCGTTTTATTTGTATGCGGATTTCGCCGGAAATATTGCAAAACCACGGCGTTTCCGCTACAATAGAGGCGGTGATATCATGAAAGCTGCTTTTTATACCCTCGGCTGCAAGGCCAATCAATTTGAAACCCAGGCGCTGGAGCGTCTGTTCGTGGAACACGGGCATCAGCTCGTCCCCTTTGACGGCTGGGCGGACGTCTATATCGTCAACACCTGCACGGTGACCGCCCTTTCCGACAAGAAATCCCGCAACGCCGCCCGCCGGTGCAAAAAGATCAACCCCGACGCCCGGCTGATCCTGTGCGGCTGCTATGCACAGGTCAAGCCGGAGGAGGCAAAGGCGATGTGCGGCGCCGACGCCGTGGTGGGCACGGCGGACAAAAGCCGGGTGCTGTCCATCGCGGAGGGGCTCTCCCGGGACGGGGTCACCCAGCTCTGGCACGGGGAAAAGCCTGCTTTTGACATTCTTCCCGCAGGGGGACTGTCCGGGAGAACACGGGCGCTGCTCAAGGTGCAGGACGGGTGCCAGAACTTCTGCACCTACTGCCGCATCCCCTATGCCCGCGGGCCGGAGCGCAGCATGCCCTTTTCCTATGCGGTGGACGAGGCCGCCCGTCTGGCGGGCGAGGGCTATCGGGAGATCGTCCTCACCGGCATCGAGATCAGCGCTTACGGCCGCGATCTGCCGGACTCGCCCACCCTCACCGATCTGGTGGAGGCGATCTGCCGCGCGGCACCCGGTGTCCGCATCCGGCTGGGCAGTCTGGAGCCCCGGACGGTGACCGAAGACTTTGCCGCCCGTCTCGCCCCGCTGCCCAATCTGTGCCCCCAGTTTCATCTCTCCCTGCAAAGCGGCTGTGACAAGACCCTCAAGGCCATGAACCGCAAATACGATACCGCCCGGTACCGTCTCTCCTGCGAGATCCTGCGGGAGCATTTTCCCGGCTGCGCCATCACCACCGACCTGATCGTGGGCTTTGCCGGCGAGACCGGACAGGACTTTGAAGATAGCCTCCGCTTTGTGGAGGAATGCAAGCTGTGCAAGGTGCATGTTTTCCCCTATTCCCGCCGGGAGGGCACACGGGGCTATGACCTGCCGGAGCAGGTGCCCAACGCCCTCAAGGCCATCCGCGCCCAGGAGGCCGCCCGGCGCTGCGGCGCGCTGGAGCAGGAATACCTGCGCAGCAGGATCGGCCTTGTCCGCCCCGTCCTGTTCGAGCAGGAGGAGGACGGATGGTTCACGGGCCACATTCCCGAATACTGCCTCGTCCGGGCAAAGGGCGAAGCCCTGCACAATCAGATCCTGCCGGTGCGCATCACCGGCGTGCGGGATACCACACTGACAGGAGAGATCGTATATGAGTAACAAAACCGATATTTCCTCCGTCCGGGAGGGGCTGGACGAGATTTTCTCCCTGCCCCTCATCCGCCTGACGGTGAGCAATCCCCGCCCCGGGGCAAAGTGGAAGCGGATCACCGGGCGGGCGCTGGACGTGAAGGGCGTTCCCTGCGTCCAGCTGGAGCAGTACACCGAGACCCAGGTGTTCCACGAAAACGTGCCCCTCGACGAAGCCGCGGCGCGGCTGGAGACCATTCTCGCCCATTACGGCCAGCTGGACGCCACCTGTCAGGGGGCGGTGTTCTGCCTGCGCATTTCCAAAAAAGGCAAGCTCTTTTTCCAGAAGCAGGCGGCCAAAACCGTCACCCCTGTCGCAGCCCACAACCGGGAAAAGCAGTATCTGCTCCCCGAGGGGCAGATCGTGCCGCCGCTGGTGGATCTGGGCGTGCTCACCCCCGACGGGCGGGTGGTCAAGGCGCGGTACGACAAGTTCAAGCAGATCAACCGGTTTTTGGAGTTTCTCGACGATCTGCTCCGCCGGGACGACTGTGACCCGGTGCGCATCGTGGACTTTGGCTGCGGAAAATCCTATCTCACCTTTATCGTCTATTACTACGTCACCCGGATCCTCGGGCGAGGTGCGGAGATGGTGGGGCTCGACCTCAAGGAGGACATCATCGAGGAATGCAACACCGTGGCGCAGAAATATGGCTATACCGGTCTGCATTTTCTCTGCGGAGACATCAAGGACTATGTGTCCCAGCAGCCGCCCCATATGGTCATCACCCTCCACGCCTGCGACACCGCCACCGATCACGCCCTCTATCACGCCGTGCAGTGGGGCACCAAATACATTTTGTCCGTTCCCTGCTGTCAGCACGAGATGAATGCTGTTGTAAAGCGTTCTGCCTTGCCACCCATTACGGAATATGGAATTCTGAAGGAGCGCTTTTCCGCGCTTGCCACCGATGCATTGCGGGCAAAGCTCCTGGAGGCGCAGGGCTATGAGGTGCAGGTGATGGAGTTCATCGACATCGAGCACTCCCCCAAAAACCTGCTCATCCGCGCCCGCAAAGCCGCCTTCTCCGACAAAAAGCGTGCCGCCGCCCGGGCGCAGGCCGAGGCCTTCCTCCGGCAGGTGGAGGGAAAAAATACCCTCCATTCCCTGCTCTGGGGCGAAGAAACCCTGCCCGTGGCCGCTCCCGACGTGGGACGCATCCGCCGGGCGGTGCCCGCCGATCTGGAGGAGATTATGGCGCTTTACGACATCGGGCGCGCATATATGCGCCAGACCGGAAATATCGAGCAGTGGACGGGCAGCTATCCCTCCCGGGAGATGATCGAAAACGACATTCGGGTGGGAAACAGCTTTGTCTATGAGGTGGACGGAAGGCTGCAGGTGGTCTTTGCCCTCATCTGGGGCGAGGATCCCACCTACGCCCACATCGACGGGGCATGGCTCAGCAGCCGCCCCTATGCCACCATCCATCGGATGGCCTCCCGGGGCGAGCTGAAGGGCGCCGCCAGCCGATGCTTCCAGTGGGCGTTTGACCTGTGCGGCACCCTCCGCGCCGACACCCACGAGGACAATCTTCCCATGCGCCACACGCTGGAAAAGAACGGCTTTACCCACTGCGGCACCATCCTCTGCGACGAGGGCACCCCGAGACGAGCCTACGAAAAGATCCGTTAAACAGACAAACAAAAAACAGTTGCCCGAAGGAGGCACTTCTTAAGGAAGTGCCTCCTTCCCTTTTGAACACAGGAGACTTGACCATGCCAGCCAGCAATGGTAAAATAAACTGGGATTCGTGAGGATAACATGATGATTCATCCAGTCAGGACT
>CADBTM010000142.1 GCA_902797555.1 Oscillospiraceae bacterium | reverse complement strand
GCGGCAACACCGATCCCGATCCCAATCCGCCCCAGCCCAGCGGCAACGTCTATACCGTCAAGCTGATGGACAGCACCAGCCCCATCGCGCTGCAGGTCTATCTGGACTATACCATGATCTATAACGGCACCCACGATCCCTCCGAGGGCACGGTGGCCGTGCGCATCACCGAAACGGGCAGCCACACCGTCTACGTCTATCAGAACGGCATCCTCACCGCCATGGACAAAGTGAACTATTGATGGAAGCGGTACTGGAAGGGGTCGTCCTCAAGGGAGTGGGCGGCAACTATGACGTATTTACCGAGGGCGAGATCGTGCGCTGCCGCGCAGGCGGCCGGGTGAAAAAGGCCAGCGGGATCCTCGCCTGCGGCGACTATGTGACCCTCAAGCGTTCCAGCGGGGGAGGGGGCTATATCCTCTCCCGCCGGGAGCGGCGCAATGCCCTCATCCGCCCCGCCATCGCCAACATCGACCAGCTGGTGATCCTGTGCTCGGAGGCGCCTCCGGTCACCGACCCCTATCTGGTGGACAAGGTGACGGTGGTGGCGCTCTATCAGGACATCCGGCCGCTCATCGTCCTCAACAAAACCGACCTCAGCCCCAGCGAAGGCCTGTTTCGGGCATATACGCTGGCGGGCTTTCCCGTGGTGCGGGTGAGCGCCGTCACCGGCGAAGGGCTGGACGAGCTGCGGGAGCACCTCAAGGACAGGATCTCCGCCTTTACCGGCAATTCCGCCATCGGCAAATCCAGCCTGCTCAATGCGTTGGACGGACGCTTTGGCCTGCGGGTGGGCGAGCTGAGCGAAAAGATCGGCCGGGGAAAAAACACCACCCGCCATGTAGAGCTTTTTTCTCTGGAAAGCGGTGGCTTTGTGGCCGACACACCGGGCTTTTCCACCTTTGACGCCGTGCGGATGGAGACCCTCTCGGCGGATACGCTGCAGCGTTATTTTCCCGAGATCGACCGCCACTTCGGCCAGTGCCGCTTTTCCGACTGCCGCCACCGCAAAGAGCCCGACTGCTCCGTGCGGGAGGCGGTAGAGCGCGGAGAGATCGCCCGCAGCCGGTATGAAAGCTACTGCGCCCTGTTGGACGAGATCTTGCGGCAAAACCCTTGGAAATAGGAGGTTCCCATGAAAAAGCGTACATGGTTTGTGCTGGGTGCGGCAGCGATCGCACTGCTGGCGGCTTGCAGCGCAAAAAAACCGGCGGTCATCGGCGGCATGCAGATGGCCAACCCCTTTGTGACCTATGATACCCTGACCGACGCACAGACCGCGGCAGGGTTTTCTTTTTCTGTCCCCGAGCGCGTGGAGGGCTATTCCCAGCGGATCGTTCAGGTGATGAGCGGGAAAATGCTCCAAGTGATCTTCCGCGAGGGGGATTCCCGCCTGATCCTGCGCAAGCAGCAGGGCAGCGGGGACATCAGCGGCGACTATAACGCCTACCCCCAAACCGAGACGGTGGACGGCGTCACCCTCCGTGGCGCCGAGGGAAAGGTGCGCTGCGCCGTGTGGGAGCGGGACGGCTTTACCTATGCCCTCACCTCCGATACCCCGCTGGAGCGGAACGTCGCCCTTGCACTGATCGAGCAAAGCAGGTAAGACGCCTGAAACGAGCAGAACAAGCAGACCTCCGACGCCAACCCCTTCCGCTACTGCGGAGAATACTGGGACAAGGAGAGCGGAAGCTATCACCTAAGGGCGAGGTACTATGATCCCTCTAGCTATACCATAATGAGGTGAAATACTATGAATACTACAAAAAAACGGCGTTTAATTATTTTTGCTGTGACCTTGCTTTTTCTGTGTTTGATCTTGATTTCCAATACAATGCGAAAGACTACTTCAAACGATGGGAAAGGGACAAACACCGTTTGGTTTCTTCCAAAAAATTTCGTAGAATTGGACAAGTATATCAGTGAAACCGACGGCGTGCTGTCCTATACCTTTATCGGAAACAGCCTCTGCCTTACAATACCGGATTATGACGGAACACATCACCAATTGAATGTAAGTCTGGAAAAGAACAAAGTCTTTGATTATAACGTTTTTACTTCTCCGTGCTCAGACAGCAATGTGATCGTAATGTATAAGGGAAAATACTATGTCAATAAAGGCGTTATGGAAGGAGTTTATAATCAGATCATTACGCAATATGCTGAGGAGAACCGTCCATGGGTCGTGAAAACCGTTTGGACACTCCCGCAAGGCTTTGTAAAATTGGATGACTATATCTCAAAGACAGATGGTTTGCTTTCATATGGATTCTTTGAAGATGGTTTTTTCATTGATGCTGCAGATCTTTGGGGTATTCATTTCAAAGAAGGTGAAAACGTTCCTCCGGAGGATGGTGAAATCTTTCGCTATACGGTTTTCTCAACTGGATGCTCCGACTCTAACGTTATCATAAGGTACAAAGGAGAGTACTATGTAAATCAGGAGACCCTTGATGCCGCGTATATAGCAGCACAAGCGCACTGATTGCTAACCTCCATGGAGTGGCGTCCGCAGGTCAGTTTTGCATCCTCTGCCAATTATGAGTATAATTATTTCAACCAGCTTGCCGCAGAGACGATCAACGGCTATGCCGTGGAGATGGCCTACAACGCCGACGACATCCGGACGGCAAAGGCCAGCACCTCCGGTGTGATCCAATACCTGCTGAACGGCGGAGACGTGCTGAGCTGTAATGAAATCCCGGCGCGATCCACCGTCCCGATGGCCGGAACATTCCTACTTTTTTGCCGCCCTTGGCGGCATTTTTTCTTGCCCTTGCGCATAGGCTTTTATCGGACAAATAGGGAAGGAGCAAAGCCTATGGAACTGTTGAAAAAAGAGTATCCCAGATATAGCCTGCTGACCCAGACCGAGCAGCTGCGGGAAGAGACCCAGACGGTCATCGTCCCCGACACCCAGCCTGACGTGTACGGCGTTTTGCAGGTCAACGCCTTTTGTCAGGTGCGGCAAAAGCATCTGCGGCAGGACGCGGTGGTGCTGGAGGGCACGGTGGAGGCCGAGGTGCTGTGCGTCGCCGAGGAGGAAAGCCAGTGGCAGACCGTCCGGGTCAGCCTGCCCTTTTCTCAGGAGTACACGCTGGCGGGCTGCACCGAGGAGAGCGTGGTGCAGGTGCATCTGGAGGCTGTCCGGTGCGAAGCCCTGCTGCGCAATCCCCGCAAGCTGCAGGTGCAGATCCAGACCTGCGCCACGCTGCGGCTGTTCGGCACACGGACGCTGACGGTGGTGGAGGGCGCAAGCGGCGCCGAGGACGAGGGGCTGGAGCTGCTCAGCCAGATGTACGAGCCCGAGCTTGTGCGCTGCGTTGCCGAAAAAAAGCTGATGGCCGCCGAAGAGCTCCCCTTGGAGGCGGGGGAACACCTGCTCCGCTGGGACGTGAGCTGGAAGCAGGAGGAGATCCGGGTGCTCACCAACAAGGTGATGCTCCGGGGCGAGGCCGTCGTCCGGGCAGTGCTGCTGGATGGGGACGAGACCGTGGTGCGGGAGGCCGAGCTGCCGTTTTCTCAGGTGGTGGAGTGCGAAAACGCCCAGCAGGGGGATCAGGCCGAGGCCGAATACGCCACGCTGCAGGCACAGATCGCCCTTCTGGAGGGGGAAAACCCGGTGCTTTCGTGCACGGTGACCGGCTGCGTGTGGGTCACGGTAAAGTCGCGGCTGCGGCTCAGCGTCCTGCGGGACGCCTACAGCACCTGCTGGCAGACCGAACTGCGGTGGGAGGAGCCTGACTGCGCCGCCGTGGCCTGCGAGCTTCGGGAGGTGCCGGTGAACGAGAGCTTTTCGGTGGGGGAAAAGGTGGAAAAGCTGCTGGACTGCACCTGCTGCGCCCGGGGAAACATGGAGGAGGGCTGCCGCCCGGGCGGCACCTTCCGGTTTTCGCTGCTGTATCGCACCGAGGGCGGACGGCTGAGATGCACCGAGCGGACGGTGCGGGCAACGTCGGACACGCCGGTGACGCTGACCGATCCGTTTTGCAGGGCGTATGTCCGGCAGCTGGCCGTTCACGCCGGGGAGGACGGACAGATCGCTTTGCGCTTTACCGCCGCACTGGAGGTCTGCGGCCTGAGGCAGCAGCCGTGCACGCAGGTGTGGGAATGCACGCTGGATCGGGAGCACGCGCGGCCTCTGCCCCCGCCGGGGACGCTGGTGCTGCGCAATGTGGAGGACGGGGAGACCGTCTGGAGCATCGCCAAGGGCTGCGGCGCCAGACGGCAGGAGATCCTCTCCGCCAATCGGCTGGAAAACGCCGTTCTCACCCCGGGAAAGCTGATCATGATCCCCTTTTCCCGTTGACAGACCGCTGGACGATCCACGCCGCTTGTGCGTGGATCGTCTTGACTTTCTCCCGAAAAAACGCTATGATGAAACGGGATAAAGGAGGGACGCCCATGGCTTCGCTTTCCCAAAAGCGCCTGTTCCTGCTGGACATGGACGGGACGATCTATCTGGACGAGCAGCTCTTTGACGGCACGCTGGACTTTTTGTCCTACGTCCGGCGCATCGGCGGGCGGGCGCTCTATCTCACCAACAATTCCTCCCGCGGGGTGGAGAGCTATGTGGACAAGCTGCGGCGGCTGGGCATTGACGCCTGCGCCGACGACTTTCTCACCTCGGTGCACGCCACCGTGCTCCATCTCTGGAAAAAGAACTATCGCAAGATCTATTGCTTCGGCACCCGCTCTTTCCTGCGTCAGCTGGAGGACGCCGGGCTTCCCGTGGTCACACAGCGGGAAGAGGGGATCGACTGCCTGTGCATGGGCTTTGACACCGAGCTCACCTTTCAAAAGCTGGAGGATGCCTGCATCCTGCTGGGCGGCGGGGTGGACTTTGTGGCCACCAACCCCGACTGGGTGTGTCCCACATGGTACGGCTATGTTCCCGACTGCGGAAGCGTTTCCGAGATGCTCTTCCGCGCCACCGGGCGCAGACCCTATTTTATCGGCAAGCCCCGTCCGGATATGGTGTATCTCGCCATGGAGCGCACCGGGTTTTCTCCCCAGGAGACCGTGCTGCTGGGCGACCGGCTGTATACCGACATCGCCGCCGGGAACAACGCCGGGATCGACACCGCGCTTGTGCTCAGCGGAGAAAGCACCTTGGCCGACGTGGAGACCTCGGACGCCAAGCCCACATGGGTTTTTGACGATATCCGCGCCATGCTGACCGCGCTGGAGCAGGAAAACAGACAATAACACTTCAATATATCAAAAGAAAGAGGAACAAATTATGGGACTGACCAAAGAATCCGGCCTGCACGTGGGCAAAGGCACCCCCGGCAAGCGCAATCTGATCACCGATGTGCCCGGCGTCACCGTGGGACACGTCACCGTCCGTGACGGCAAGGATATCAACACCGGCGTCACCGCTATCCTGCCCCATCAGGGCAATATCTATCGGGACAAGGTGATGGCTGCCGCCGCCGTCATCAACGGCTTTGGCAAGAGCATGGGCTTGGTGCAGGTGGAAGAGCTTGGCACCATCGAGACCCCCATCGTCATGACCAACACCCTGTCCATCGGCACGGCGGCCACCGCCCTCATCCGCTATATGCTGGCGCAGAATGAGGACATCGGCCGCACCACCGGCACGGTCAATCCCATCGTGTGCGAGTGCAACGACGGCGGTCTGAACGATATCCGCGGCCTTCACATCACCGAGGAGCATGTTCTGCAGGCGCTGAACAACACCTCCGAGGACTTTGAAGAGGGCGCCGTGGGCTCGGGCACCGGCATGCGCTGCCTCGGCTTTAAGGGCGGCATCGGCTCGGCTTCCCGCGTTGTCAAGCTGGACGGCAAGGACTATACCATCGGCGCGCTGGTGATGAGCAACTTTGGCTCCTCCGGCAATCTGATGATCGACGGCCGCCACGTCGGCCGTGAGATCCAGGAAAAGCTGGATGGGGAAAAGCAGGATAAGGGCTCGATCATCATGCTGCTCGCCACCGATATCCCCCTGTCCGAGCGTCAGCTCAAGCGGGTCGCCCGCCGTGCAGGCGTGGGCCTTGCCCGCACCGGTTCCTATTACGGCAACGGCAGCGGCGATATCGCCATCGCCTTTACCACTGCAAACCGCGTGCCCCATTACAACGAGGGCGCTTTTGTGGACATGAAAATGATCGCGGATTCCAAGATCGATCCGGTGCTGGAGATGAGCGCCGAAGCGGTGGAGGAAGCCATCATCAGCTCGCTGTGGCACGCCCAGACCCTCACCGGTCGGGACGGCAGAGTGCAGCACGGACTGAGAGACTTTTTGGATTGATCGGACAAAGCGTATCCCCCGGCATCGCCGGGGGATTTTTTTATGAGAAAATACCCGCCCAATCCTTTTTGCGCACCGCGCCGAAAACAAGGAGCAGAAACAGATAGATCCCCGCCGCGCAAAACAGGCAAGGCAGGGGATGCGC
>CADBTM010000141.1 GCA_902797555.1 Oscillospiraceae bacterium | reverse complement strand
TTACCCGCAAAAGCTCGGTGGTCCCTCCCGAAAGGTGCCACGCCAAAAAGGGCTGTGCCAGCAACTCCAGTCTGCCCACCGACAGGGCGGCCGCAGCCAGATGGCCCTGCTGATGGGAAAACTCGTATACCGGCACGCCCAACACGGCGGCGACAGACTGAGCCACACACGTCCCCGCCAAAAAGCAAGGCATGTAGGAATCCTCCCGATCCCGGGGACGGGTGGACACACCGACGGCGGCAACGCCGCCGTCCAGGCTCTCGCACGCCTCCCGCACCTGCGCGGAAAGCTGCTTGACATGCTGAAAGAGGGCGTCGCTCTGCCTCAGCCCCAGCGTGCCCCGGGGCACGTCCAGCAGTTTGCCGCAGGACACCCATTTGCCGTCCTCGGGGCAATACAGCCCGGCCGAGGTCTTATAGTTGCTGGTGTCAACGCCCAAAAACCAGCGTTTCACTGGGGCAGCTCCTGCTTGACAAAGCTGCCCAGAATGCCGTTGATAAAGGCGGCCGCCTCGGGGGAATCGTACCGCTTGGCCAGCTCCAGCGCCTCATTCACCGAAGCGCCCACCGGGATCTCCAGATAGAGCATCTCGTACATAGAAAGCCGCAGGATGCACTTGGAGACGGCAGAGATCCGTCCCACATTCCAGCCCTTGGCGTATTTTTCGATATATCCGTCCAGCTCGGGAAGATGCTCCCGCACGCCGGTCACAGCGCGGCGAATGTATTCCTCCTGCGACTGGGGAGGCAGCTCCCGATAGAGCTCGTATTCCTCCTGCAGCAGGCCGAAGTTTTCTT
This sequence comes from Oscillospiraceae bacterium, assembly GCA_902797555.1. GTDB lineage: Bacteria > Bacillota > Clostridia > Oscillospirales > Butyricicoccaceae > UBA4644. The sequence continues at coordinate 10,532 of CADBTM010000141.1, read as the reverse complement.
CACTTACCTCCTCCAAAAGCTCTCCGCCGGTTTTTCCGTTGTACTCTCCGGCAAAAAGCAGATGAAAAACAAGCTCACGCGCTCCGCTTCTGTTCATAGGTTCCTCCCATCGCTGCATGCGATTTTGATATTCTTTGAAAATATATTATACAATATCTTTTCTCAAAAAGGAAGTATATTTTTCCTGTTTTGTGAAATTTATTTCTGAATATTTGCGGATAAGAAAAACCCCAGCACCCGGCACAGGTCGGGCAAAAAGAATAAAGCGCTGATTGAATACAACCATTCAACCAGCGCTTGCAGAATGTGGGTTTATTTGAGCGCCACGCCCGCCACAAACACATTGACGGCGGCAACCTCGATGTCCACAGCGGCCTCCACGGCGGTCTTGACAGCGGTCTGCACCTGCTTTGCCACCTGGGAGCACACCTGTCCCTTGCCCACCAGAAGATGGACGTCGATGCTGCAGATGCCGATCTCGCTGAGATGCACCTGCACGCCCTTGACGGTGGTCTGGGGCGCCGCGGCCATTGCGGCCACGCCGGGCACAGCCAGCGCCGCCTCCGAGGCGATCTCTCCCAGTGCCTGGAAGGAAACGTGGATCGTACCTTCCTCCTCTTCCATATCCAGATATGCCTTTTCCTCGGCCATCCTGCTCAGCTCCTTTGCTATGATGACCCTATTGTACCCGATTTTTTCCGGTTTTGCAAGAGGGTCAATCGGCTTCGATGACCTTGATGGCTTCGGCGGCCACATTTGCCTCGTCCATGACGATATCCCGGATCCTCGCCACGTCGGCGCTGTCCAGCCCGTTTTCGGTTTTTGCCACGATGACGTTGACTCCGTTTTGGTTGACGAAGGCCACGCAGTCCCGATAGCCCTTGGCGATGACCAGGTTTTCGATGCGCGCCTCCACCACGGCATTGTCAGCCAGCAGCTTGATATCGGTGCTGGCGGCCGCCCGCGCCTCCTCGGTGGCGCCGGCATTTTCCGCCGTCTGGGTGAGGATGCTCACCGCCTCGTCTCTCGCCTGCTGCCGGGAGAGCCGCGCCTGAGAAAAGTACTCCCCGCCCCGCAGCGCCGGGGTCTGGGCGGACGAAACCTCCTCCCGCCCGTCCTCCAGATGGGTGACGAGAACCGCCTCGCCCAGCACCTTGCCGTCGGCCTGATAGTCGGTAGCGCCCGTCAGATCGCCGTCGGTCTTGGTGTAATACCAGTTGAGGTACACCGCCACGCACAGCATGAGCGCCACCACGGAATAGATCGCCCCTCGTTTTTTCATAACCTGCCTCCTACTCTTTCATTTTTGAAATGACGATATGATCGGTGGTGATCCCGGTGAGACTTTGGATCACCTGCGTCACCCGGAGCTGTACCGCATAGCTGTCTCCCCCCTCGCACACCACCGCCGCTCCCTGATACACAGGAGCGAGACGCATCCGCTCGACGGGCGACTGGCCGCCACTTTCGCTGAGGGTGACCAGCTCCTGCTGGACAGACTGACTTGCGCCCTCCTGACGCCGGCTTGTGTCATAGGCGTAGACCGTCTCGCCTCCCGCCTTGAGGGTGAGCATCACCCTTGCCTTACCCACCCCTTCCATTTCCTCCAGAATGGAGGCGATACGCTCTTCGGTCTGGGCAACGACGGCGGCAAGATCCTCCGCCGCCTCAGGGGAGGGCATCGCCGGGGCGGTACTCTCCCGTTTTTGCGGCCAGAGCAGAAGTGCCAGTCCCACCGCTCCCACCAGCAGCACATATTTATATCTATCGCCCAGCCTGCGGCAATATGACAGAAGCTTTTCGGTCATTCGTTTTCCTCCCTGACGGTGATATTCTGCATTTCCAGCCCCAGCGCGGCGGCCAGCTCTCCCTGCAGGGCGGGCAGACCGGCGAGGCTGCTTCCGGAGGAGTATACGATCTCGGCAGACCGCACCCGCACCTCGCCGTTCTCCTCCTCACAGATCACCCTTGCCCTGCAAGCGATCCCCTTTTTCGCCGCCTCCGCCGTGATGTATTCCTCCAGTGCCTGCTGTGCCCGCTCCAGCTGCATCGTCCGGGCACGGCTCTGGGCCAGGTCTATCGTCGGGGAGATATCTTTCCCCTCTCCTTCCAGAGAAAAGGAGCGCAGATCCACCCGTCCCGCGATGCCCACCAGCAGAATCACCGTCAGACAGGCGCACCCGAACCGCAGGATCTCCCGCGCGGGGGTCCTGCCCGCCAGCGCCATAAGGGCCGAGCAGATCAGTCCCACCGCCGTCATGCGCAGCAGCGCCTCCCGCAGCGCGGTCATGTGCCCGCCACCGTCAGGCTGACCGCCACCGTGAGAAACTCCATGGCACAGCAGGCCGCCAAAATGCCGGTCACCATTCCGTACACCTGAGATACCGCTTCCAGCACGGTTTTTACCCCTCCCTCCGCAAAGGACGACGAAAAATACCACAGCAGGCGGAACACCAGAAGATGGCACACCGCCCCCACCAGCGGCGCAAGGCACAGTCCTGCCGCCGCCAGACATCCGAAGGCTCCCACTCCCGCCCGCAGCGCAGCCGCCTCGGCCAGCAAGGTCTCGGACGCGCCCGAAAGCACGCTGCCCACCAGCGGTACCGCCGAGGAAAGGGTCTGCGCCGTGCGGACAGCGGCGGTGTCCGCCGTCCCGCTCACCAGCCCGGTCAGCGTGAGATAGCCGAAATAGAGGGTGAGGAACACCCGAAAAAAGTGGGTGGCCAGCCATTTTCCCGCCTTGGCGGCTTGTCCGAACAGGGTGTTTCCGCTGATGACGCCGCCGTAGGTCAGCAGCAGATAGGCGCGCAGCAGTGGCAGAAACAGCCGCAGCGTCAGCGTGAACAGCACCTCGGCAAACAGCATTGCCGCTCCTGCCATCGCCGCGGCGGAGGCCGGCTTGCCCGCCAGCACCGAAACGGCGGCAAAAACGGTGGTGAGCACCTTGGTGAATTGCTCCAGCCCTCCGACGGCGCTCTCGCACTGTCGCAGCAGCGAGCTCTGCTCTCCCAGCGCCAGCAGCAGAACGGCGGTGGCTCCAGCCAGACGCCCTGCCTCCATGGGAACCGTTATCCCCATGCCTTTTGCCGACCCCTGCAGCAGGGAAAGCAGCATGCACACCGCCGCCATGAGAAAGGCCGGCCGCAGGGCATCCCGCAGGCCGTCCCGCAAAAGCGTGACTCCCTTTTTCCACAGCTGCGCTGCCCCTCCCCGCAGGTCAAAGGCCTGCACGTCGCTGTCCTTCAGCATGTCCCGCACCTCGGGCGGGAGGGCGCCGCGCAGTTCTTCGGACTCTTCCGCAAAGGCGGGCACGGCAAGGCAGAGCAGAACAGCGCAGGCAAGCAGGCAGATCACGCCCCGATGGCGCCGATGAGCTCCAGCGCCTTTTTTGCCAGCGGCAGCACACACACCAGCGCCGCCGCCGTGCCGCACAGCTCCAGTCCGGCGGCAAGCCCCTTTTCCCCGCCGTCCCGACACAGCTCGGCGCCGAGATGGGTGACCTCGGTGATCGCCAGCACCTTGACCACCGGAGCAAACAGCCCGGTATCCATCCCCGCCGCCTGTGCCATCCCGCTCAGGTCGGCCCGGAGGGTCTCCAGCGTGGGCAGCAGCAGAGACAGCAGCACACCGCAGGCCGCCAGACTGACGGGAATCGCCAGCGCCGGCGTTTTGCCCTTGAGGACGCCCAGCAGGCACACGGCGCACAGACTCAAAAGCAGCAGCTTTCCCATCCATAGCGTCATAGTCCAAAGGTGCGCTTGATGAGCTCGAACAGGCTGCTGATCTCCCGAACGAGGATCATCATCACCACGATCAGCCCCGCCAGCGTGGTCATCATGGCCTGCTCCTCCCGGCCGGAGCGGATGAGAAGCTGGTTGAGCACGGCCACCAGAATGCCGATGGCCGCCACCTGAAAGATCAAATTGACATCCATGTTTCCTTCCTTTTACCAAACTGCCAGCGCCGCCATGGCGCCCAGGCACAGGGACACCGCCCCATAGAGGCGCCCCTTTTCCCGCAGACGGGTTTCCTGACGCTTCCGCTCCTCTCCGACGGCCTCGCAGGAGCGGAGGCAGGCGGATGCGGCCGTTTCGCTGTCATACCGTCCCATCGCCCGGGCGGCCTGGGAAAAGGCATAGGCGGTCTCCCCGCCGCACAGGGAGGACAGCTTTCCCATAAGAGGTGCAAGGGCGTCCTCCGCCGTTTTGCCCCGGGCGGTCTCACGGGCGGCATGCTCCAGCCCGGCAGACAGCATTCCGCCCCGATGGGCGCAGGCGGCAAACAGGGCGGGCAAAGGCGTGTCCCGCAGACGCAGCTCCCCCGCGGCAAAGTGCAAAAAACCCTCGGTCTCCCGCAGGAGCGCCACCCGCATCCGAACGTTCTCTGTGACTGCATGGCCGATTCCTCCTGCCGCCGCCACCACCAGCAGGGCGCCCAGCGCCCGGATCACGGGCGCACGGGCAGCGGCGTCACGGTATAGTCCCGCCTCCCGCCTCTTCGCCCGATGCGGATCACCCGCCGGAACACATCTGCCTCCATCAGTGCCCGATAGCCCGGGCGGCGCGTAAGGTCCCGCAGGTCGCCTCCGTGGGCGGTGGCCAGCAGCAGCACCCCGCACCCCGCGCACGAAAGCAGGGCGCGGCAATCCTCCTCGTCGGTGATCTCGTCCACCGCCACCACCTGGGGAGACATGGCGCGCACCAGCCGGAGGGCGGTTTCCCGCTTGCTCCCGCCGGAGAGCACGTCGCAATTGCCGACGGCAAAGCGGGGCGAGCCGTCGGCGCAGGCGGCGATCTCATATCGCTCGTCGGCCACCGCCACCCGCATGCCTGCGCTGAGGCGGCGGCAGATCTCCCGCAGAAGGGTGGTCTTTCCCGCCCCCGGCGGAGCGAGGATCAGCGTGCTGACAAAAGGGGTGTCCCAGATGTTCAGACCGTCGGCCGCACCCTCCACCGGACGCGCCACCCGTATATTCACCGATGACAGTCCCCGCAGAGCCTTTCCCCCGCCGGAGATCTCGCCGCATACGCCCAGCCGATGGCCGTGGCGCGTGGTGAGATAGCCCTGCCTCAGCTGCTCCAGATAGGTGTGCACCGACGCCTCGGTGGCCCGCGCCAACAGCTCGTCCAGCTCGGCGCGCTGGGGCAGCACCGGGGTCTTGCCCAAAAGGATCGTCTCCCCCGCCACCGTGGCCGCCAAGGGGCGATCCACCCGCACGCGCAGCTCTTCGCAGGCGCTTTTTTGCTCGTCGGTCAGGGTATAGGCCGCACGCCACAGCCGCTCGGGCAGCAGCCCCGCCGCCGTGTGAAAGCTCTTGTCCAATCGCTCCATCGCTCTCCCCTCCTGATGCAAAGGTATGCGATGCCTGTCCCGTTCAGAACAAAAAAAATCCCTCCGGCCATGCCGGAGGGATTTTGGGATCAAAGCCTTATTCGAGGGTGACGGCCTCGCTCATGGGAATGGTTTTTTGCAGGGAGTTCACGGAGAAGATCCGGATCCGGGCAATCTGCCCGTCTTCGTTGTCTCCGGAGAAGACCACCTCGGTCTGCTCGCCGTCGGCCAGCGTGGGGACGGGCTCGCAGAGCAGGCTCAGGAACCTTCCCTCCCCGTCATAGCAGGCCATCAGAAGGACGCCTTCCCTTCCCGCCCGATTTTTGGTGATGGGGACGGTGACGGTAAAGCTGCCCTGGGGGATCTCCGCCTGCACGGTGCCCTCTCCGTCACGCACGGTCACCGCGCCCAGCAGATAGACCTCCGGCGTCACAGAGACCTGCGCCTCCCCGCTGGGAGAAAGGGTAATCACGCACTTTTCCCGATCGCTGACGAAGAAGCGGTCAGGCGCCCCTTCGGGATTGTAGGTGGAATAGCCGGAGGTGAAGGTTCGGGGATAGTCCTCAGAGGGCGTATCCGTGCGAACGCCGACGCGGGCGCCTTCGGCAAGCGCTCCGTTGATGGCGCAGGAGGAGATATTGTATTCCTCCTCTCCCGCCCGGTTGCCCAGAACCACGGGATTGCCGCTGAGGTTGAAGTATCCCCGATTGCCGATGGCGACGCCGGCGGGACCGGAGGCCGAGACGTTGTTTTCGATACAGCCTCCGCTGAGGTTGAGCACGCTGCTGCTGCTCTGGTTGTTGTAGAGGTAGACGCCGCCGCCTCTGCCCGCGGAGGTGTTGCAGCTGATCTGTCCGCCGGACATATTGAGAGTGGCGCCTTCATAGACCCAGACGCCGCCGTACTGGCCCACGTTGCCCACGATGGCGCCGCCGGTGAGATTCACCGTGGTGCCCTGCATGTTCAGGCCCATGTTGCAGCCTGTCACCGTACCGCCCTCCAGAGTGAGGGTGGAGCCGTAGGAGGCGACGATGCCGGTGCTCTTCGAACCGGTGATGACGCCGCCCTTCACCGTCACGCTCTCTCCGGTGACGGGATCCTGATAGGTGACGGCGGGATCGTGCTCCGCGTCGGGACGGCTGTCGACGATGGTCAGGTTGATGTTTTCGCCCCGCAGATAGAAGACGTTGTTCGCCGTGCCCAGACCGTCCAGCACGTGGCCGTTGAGGTCGAGGGTGGCGGTGACGTTGGAGGCCAGAGTGATGCCGGTATCGACGGGAGAGGCCGGCAGGTCGGAATGGAGGGTCACCGTTCCGCCCTGCCCCAGCAGGATGGAAAGATGCTGCCAGCCGGTGGCCGCCTTGGCTTCTCCGCCGTCCAGAAAGACGTCATATCCCTCGTCGCTGAAGAAGAACAGCGCCGGATCCTCCTCGTTGTTGGCCGAATAGTTGGTGGTGATCTTCACGGGAGAGGAGGCGGAGGGGTTGGAGTTCATCGTGACGCCGATCCGCGCGCCCTCGGTGAGCGCGCCCGTCATATTGACGTATTTTGCGCTGTGTCCTCTCTGCCGCACGTTGCTTTCGGCCATCTCCTCGCCCACGGTGTTGCCGGTGATCACCGGCGCGCCGAAGACCTGAAAATGCCCGTCGTCATAGTCCTCGTTGTAGAGGCCGCCGCCGAAGGTGGCCGCGTGGTTTTCGGTGATAGAGCCGCCGCTCATGTTCAGCGTGCCGTAATAATAGAGGGCCACGCCGCCGCCCTGATTGGAGCTCTCGTTGTCCCTGACGACGCCGCCCGTCATGGTGACGGTGCCGCTGTCGCAGAAGATGCCTCCTCCGCCGCCCCACGAGCCGGTGTATACGCCGTTGCAGGTATTGCCGACGACAGAGGCGTTTTCGGAGATATTGACCGCTCCGCCGGTGTAGATGCCGCCGCCGCCGCGGCCGCCGCGGCTTTCGTTGCCGGAGACGCGGGCGCTGCCGGAGAGGGTGATATTGCTGCTCATGATGCCGCCGGCAGGGCCGGAGGAGACGTTGTTCTCCACGGCGGAGTTATCCTTCATCACGACGACGCCGCCGTTGACGCCGCCGCTCTGCTCGGAGGCTTCGTTGCCGCGGATGACGGCGTTGTCAGTCATGGTGAGAAGGGCGTCGGAGTTATACAGCTCCACGCCGCCGCCCCGCAGGGCGGTGTTGTTCTCCACGACGGCGCTGCCGCTCATCACCACGGAGCTGCCGGCTCCGCTGACACGCACGCCGCCGCCGTAGCCCGCGGAGACGTTGCCGCGGATGGTCCCGCCCAACAGCTCCAGCGGCAGGCATTGGGTCATCTGGATGCCTCCGCCGCCTGCGCTGGCCCGGCGCCAGGTGGTGACATTGTATTCCACGGTGCCGCCGTTCATGATCATTTTCGAGCTCTCATAGCCGGCCACGCCGGCACCCATCGCCGAGCGATTGCTGAAGATCGCGCCTTCGTTGAGGGTGAAGACCGCGTTATTGCGCAGATAGACGCCGCCGCCGTCGGCCTCGCCATACACGCAGCTGTTGCAGCACACCATGCCGCTGTTCATCTCAAAGGTGCCAAAGTCGCGGATCAGGATGCCGCCGCCGTTGTATTGGGCCGAATTGCCCGCAACGGCGCCGCCGTTCATCACCAGGCTGCCACGGACGAAGACGCCGCCGCCGTAGCCCGCGGAAGTGTTGCCGCACACCGTGCCGCCCTCCAGAACGAGGCTGCCGCCCGCCTCCACCAGGATGCCGGAGCCGTCCACATTGCTGCCCCCGGTGATGACGCCGCCGGTGACGGGGACGATCTCCTCCGTATGGTTGGGATCGGTATAGGTGATCTCCGGATCATGGGTCTCGTTGGAGTTGCTGTCGATGATCGTCAGCGCGCCCTTCACCGAAAGCACCCGTCCGGCTGTCACGTTCCGCCGAAGCACGTGGCCGTTGAGGTCCAGCTCCACATAGGTTCCCTCGGGGATCTGCAGCTCGCTTCCGCTCTCGATATCCCCGGCGAGAACGATCCGTGTGGGCGCGGTCTCGTCGGTCCCCGCCGCGGCGAGGACGTCCATCAGCTCTTCCGCAGTGGAAACAGCCGTCGCGCCGTCCGCCCGGACGGCGGCGGGCAGGATGGCCACGCAAAGGGCCAGCGCCGCCAGAATGCACGCAAACCGTTTCATGTTTTCTTGCCTCCTGTCTCGTTTGAAATGCCAAAAAATTATCCATGATCTTTTGATATCATCTTAACACAGACCTTTCCAAAATGGAAGCCATTTTCAGTAAAATAAATAGAAAAACAGCCGCCCGCCAAAACGGCGAGCGGCTGCGTAGGATGCATTTTATTGGAAAGTGACGCCCTCCCCTAAGGGAACGGGATTGGAAAAGGAGGCGATGGGAAACGCCTTGATGACGGCGATATCGCCCCGGGCGTTGTCGATGGGGAGGGTGACCTCCACCGTCGCCCCGGCGGGCAGGCCCTTGACGCTGACGTACATCAACCCGCGGAACTTGCCCTGAGCGGTGTAGGCGGCCAAAAGAATGAGGGCGTCGCCGCCGTCCTCCTGTTTGGTGACGGGGACGGTGACGAAAAACCGTCCCTTGGGGATGGCGGAAAGCTTGCTGCCGTTTTCACCCCGGAGGGTGAGCTTGCCCAGACGGTATTCGGTAAAGGCGCGAGCGTTGACCGTGACGGCGCAGCTGTCGGAAATGCTCCCGCAGGAGGCCGTAATGACAGCTTCGCCCTCCCCCGCCCCGGTGAGCATGCCGTTTTGGTCGACGGTGACCACGCTCTCGTCCGAGCTCGTCCACTCCACCTGAGAAATGTCGGCGTGGGTGGGAGACGGGGTAAGTGTGAGCCACGCGGTGTCGCCCACGGAGAGGGTGACGGTCTTCGCGCCCAGGGTCAGCCCGGTGAGGGGCACGTCGGTCACATCCTGCCAGGCCAGATAGGGATAGCCGCCGTTGCGGGCGGGGTCGATGGCCCAGGTGTTGGCAAAATCCCAGCCCTCGTAAGTGGCTTGTGTCTGCATTTCGCTCTCGTTCCGGGCGAAAAAGCCCGCGGGCTCCAGCGTGGGATCGTCAAAGCCGCCGCAGCCGAACAGGTCGGGGTTTATTTCGTCGGTTTTCAGATAGTAGCAGCCGGTGATGGTGTCCTTGTCAAACAGGGCACCGTCGCTGCCGATGATCGAGCCAGCGGAGGTGTCACCTTCATCGCTGGTAACAAACCCAATATTATAGCAATTCGAGATCGACAAACTCTCGCCGTTCCCAACAATGCCGCCAATTCGGCTTATTCCTTTTACAGTTCCTGCGTTAAAGCAATTGGACACACCTTTGCTTCGTCCAACTACGCCGCCAATTTCGTCATCCCCTTGTACCGTTCCAAAGTTGGCACATTTGTAAACATGGTTTCCAATCCCCGATATTCCTCCAGCTATTTTCCCAAAAACTGCTCCATGGTTTTCACTTTCGTTAATCTGAGTACCATATCCTGCTATACCACCAACACTGTCAGTTCCAGAAACACTACAGTAATTGATACAACGAATAGCCTGATCCCCATTATAGCCCGCGATGCCGCCAACAACACGGTATTTTCCTTTAATCACTCCACTACAGATGCAGTTTTCAATGGTTTCTCCATAACCAACCAAGCCGCCAATCGTACCAAATCCATACACAAAGGCATTGCAAATGCGAACATTGTTGAGTTTCCCTGTAGAGAATCCGAATAGCCCCAAATAATCCTTTGTTGGTTGATTGATATATAAGCCGCTGATCGTGTGTCCGTTTCCGTCAAAGATACCGGAAAACGTGTTGCTGCTTTTTCCGATCGGCGACCATTCTTTCAGCGTTTCGGGATCGGTGAGCAGGCCGCCGTCCGCGTCCGCTTCGATCAGAACATCATTCAAAATAAGGTCATTCACCAGAAGATAATTCTTTCCCAGCCAATCGGTGTTTTCGGCGATATAGGCCAGCTGGGCGCAGGTGGAGATCTCGTAGTAGAGCACGTCATCCACCTTGGTCATCTTGGCGGGCGCCTCGGTGCTCCCGTCCCACACGTCGCCCTCGGTGGGGATGGGCGGCGGGGTGACCTCCGCAGGCTTGTCCACCGCCCGGACGGGGGCGGGCAGCAGGGCCACGCACAGCAGCAGCGCCAGCATAAGCGAGCCCACGCGGGCACAGGGTTTCTTCATCGGA